>JALNYD010000034.1 GCA_023230025.1 Candidatus Cloacimonadota bacterium
GATTCCAGCCGGCGAACACAAGCTGGAACTCAAATTTGCCCCCGAAAGCTATCGCCAAAGTAAAACCCTTTCCCTGGCAGGATTGGGCATTACTATTTTGGCACTCCTGGCGGGATTTGGCCTCCAGCTTTATACCAAACGCCATAACTAAGCTATCAATCTACATCAACCTTAATGGGCAAGCAAACACCCTGCTTGCCCATTGCTTTAGCCTGTCTTTGGCTTAGCTTTAGCCCAAGACTCCCCAGTGTCACGGGAGAATCATGGGCTGAAATTGAGCCAGACTCGAGCTGAACCAAGGAGTGCCATAGGGATTTTAAATACCGCTTTCAGGATGGAAATCTCACGTCAAGTATGGCACCAGGAAAGATAGATTGACAGTAATTGCCTGATTGTAAACACTTGATCCAAGAGGTAAACATGAAGCTGCTTCCTATTGTCATGTTATTGTGTATCATGCAGATACCGCTTATGATCCGAGCCCTTGAGGCTACGGATAGTTTTGCCGTGCTTAGTGAAAATGAACTGCTGGAATTGCAAAATATGCTCTCGACTGAGGATCTTCTTCCCCAGCACACAAGTTTCTACCGGGATTGGGATCCCTACAGCCGTCTGAAATCAGACTGGCATATGCAAACCTTACAGGGTGGCTTTGCCGCCTTGCCCCTCTTTGGTGACTTGCGGGCAGTAATGAACGTCAACTATCATGGAGACATATATGAGCATATGTTTGATATAACGTTCGGGGTCAAAGACATAGCCACTACCCGCTCCCGTCATGAAGAGATCAGGCGGATTGTGGGGAGGATCACAAAACCCAGAGATATCTTCCACTATCTGGAAACCGCTTTTGCGGAACTGGATATTCAACTGAACAAGGCCTTTAAGCAGCTTAGCGAAGCTGATCTGGATACTCTGCAAGCCTTTTGCCTGCAAGTTATGCTGGAGGAAGAGCATAGCGAGCAATACAAGGAATACTTCAAAACGCAAGAACTTCCCTGGCTGGAGGATATGAATCTGGATCACATTGCCGATCTGATGGAAAAAGTGGATGCCCAGGCCTTGGGAAAGGCAGCCTATGAATACCGGGTTTGGGCAGAAATGCTGGAAACGGCAGTTTACTATATGGAACTAAAAAACACAAAGCCGATCTTTCACCAAAGCCCCTGGGGTCTGATGGTGATCGGCAGTATCAAAGATGACGTCTATAATGTATCTACATATCCCATTCTGGGCAAAGAGCACTTATGTGCCATCATCGATCCTGCCGGGAATGACGTCTACGAAGTGCCGATTGTAAGCTCAGCGGGTTCACCCTTCTACTTTCTGAGTGATTTCTTTGGCAATGATGTGTATCGCAGTTCCCAGCCTTGCTTTTTAGCTCTCGCTGGCTTGGGTTATAGCAATGATGGCAATGGCGACGATTTGTATGATCTGGGAGATTTCTCCTTTGCCGCAGCTATGGGCATGGGTGTGCACCGCGATGAGGGTGGTGATGATGTGTACCGGGGAGGGCTGTTTGCTCAGGGGGCAGCAATCTGTGGAGTATATCTACTCTCGGACAGCCTGGGCAATGACCACTATCAGGCGCACACGATGAGCCAGGCTTTTGGCAGCACTCTGGGCGCTGGAGTATTGCGGGATGGAAGCGGTTCTGATCTTTATTATCTGGGTGGTAAATACACTCATGCGCCTTTGATGCCAAATGATTACCGCACCATGGGTCAGGGTATGGGTTTTGGCATGCGGCCAGCTTTGGCGGGCGGCTTGGGCTTGCTCTATGATCGGGATGGGAATGACAGATATATTGGCGGAGTATATGCCCAGGGTGTGGGATATTGGTATGCCACCGGCGTTTTGATTGATGAATCTGGTAATGATATATACAATGCGGTTTATTATCCACAGGGCTCAGGAATCCACATGGCGGCCGGATTCTTGTATGATCACGAGGGTGATGATGCCTATTACAGCCGAAATGGACCAGGTCAAGGCGCTGGGCATGACTGGAGCTTTGGCATCCTGGTAGATGCAGCAGGCAATGATGCATATTCCATTCATGGTGGAAATGGTTTGGGACTTTCCAATTCTCTGGGTATTTTTGTGGATAAATCCGGCGATGACCGTTATGAGCGCAATGAAGCACAGAATTATGGCAATGGAGCATTCAGCCGTTCCACCGGAAGCATTGGTCTGTTTCTGGATGCCGGAGGAAAAGACCTTTATACCGAAGCCTTGGCCGCAAACGACAGCACCTGGGTAAAAGGCAAATATGGGATTGGTCGGGATCTGGAGCTGAATCTGGTGGCTAAAGAGGAGCAGGAAAGCCCTGTCGAGCAGCTTGAACCTCCTGCAGATGATGCGCCAATCGAGGATATTTTTGCTGCATCCGCTGAATGGGAAGTTGGATCTGCCATAAACCGGGTTCGCCGGGCCCGAGAGATCATGATCAGCCGGGCAGATGAGATGCGGCCATATATTCTGGACAACAAGCTTGGCAGTGAATCCGGCTTAGAATACCGCGCGATCGATGCTTTTATGGTTGCAGATTCCCTGTTTCAGGATGCGCTTCTTACCTTTGTAACCGACTCCGACTCCCTGAAAGCCAAAAATGCTATCTCTCTGCTTTGCGGAGTCAAAGATATGCAATTGCTGCCTCTGCTGGAGGAGCATCTGGCCAATGGAAAGTATCTGGCAACCTGCATTTCTGCTCTGGGCAATCTGGAGAGTGAGCAGAGTCTGCAACTACTAATGAAATATAGGGATTTGAGTAATGAGCGCCTGCGCTTCCTGGTGGTGCGTTCAATTGCGGCTTTCAAGAGTGAAGAAGCCAAAAGCGCCTTGCAGGGGTTTCAGACAGATGATTCTTTCCTGATCCAGGCACTACTGCGCAATCTGCCGGAGGATAGATAATGAATACCCAAAAAGCTATCTTTGAACAGTATCTGCATGAGCAGAAACTGACCAACATCCCCAACCTGATGGGAGTGTTTGAGCACTATCATCATTTGCTGGTTGAGCACAATCGGCAGGTGAATCTGATCTCGCGTAAAATGCCTGCTGAGAACTACTGGATTCAGCATTTTCTTGACAGTCTATTGGTACTTGAAACTTTGGACTTTCAGGGCTATACCGTTCTGGATTTTGGAACAGGCGGTGGCTTACCCGGTATTCCACTGAAGATTGTGCAACCGGATTGCGAGATGGTGTTGCTGGACAGTGTTCAAAAGAAGTGCCGGGCAGTTCAGGATATTGTTGAAGCCCTGTCTCTTGGTAAAACCAGTGTGTTTTGCTCCAGGATTGAGGATTATGCCTTTATGGGACGTCGTCCCAGTTTTGATCTCATCCTGTGTCGGGCAGTCGCACTGGAAGAACGCTACCTTGCTCCCTTGCGGCGACTGCTGAAACCTTCTGGCAGATTGTTGATGTTCAAATCGAGATCGTTGGACGATTTGGAAGGCATCGAATATGAAGTTTTGCTGGAAAAGGATGATGAACACATCGGACGTCGGCGCTTGATCGGAATCAAGCAACGGGATTTGATGAAACGATAAACCACAAAAAATACGGAAGTTATGGCAAAGATAATTACGATAGTGAATCAGAAAGGTGGAGTGGGGAAAACCACAACCACTGTTAATCTGGCAGCTGCTCTGGCAGTGCTGGAAAAGCGCGTGTTGCTGATCGATCTGGATCCTCAGGGCAATGCCACCAGCGGTGTCGGTATCGACAAAGAGAATGTTGAGCTGCAGGTGTATGATGCTCTGATTGGCAGAGAATCAATTCACAAGTGCATCCTTCCCACCAGCACCAGCAATCTCTTCTGCATTCCCGGCAATATAAATCTTACCGGAGCAGAAATCGAACTGGTGCACGAGTTTGCGCGGGAGCACAAACTGAAAGAAGCTCTACAACCCATTGTGAATGAATGGGATTATATCCTGATTGATTGCCCTCCCTCTTTGGGGCTATTAACAGTAAATGCGATGACCGCTTCTACTGACGTTTTGGTGCCAATTCAGTGTGAGTATTATGCCCTTGAAGGGGTTAGCCAATTGCTCACCACCATCCGGTTGATTCAGAAGAATCTGAATCCCAGCCTGAACATCCTGGGCATCCTGCTCACGATGTTTGATAAAAGGGTCAATCTCTCAATGCAGGTTGCCAAGGAAGTGCACCGCTATTTCAAAGAGAAGGTGTTCCGCAGCGTTATCCCCCGCAATATCAAATTAACCGAAGCCCCCAGCTTTGGTAAACCAATATTCTTGTATGATATCCGTTCACCCGGAGCAATGAGCTATCTCAGCCTGGCCAATGAAGTTGTGGAACGCTCACACTAATGGAGAAGAATAAATGAACGAACATCTCGGACGCGGCTTATCCGCCCTGATTCCCAATGCTGAAACCAAAAACCTGCAGAATGCGGGAATCGGAACCTTGCCTATTGATCGGATTCGCCCCAATCGTTTCCAGCCCCGCAAGAGATTTGACACCGAAAGCTTGAAAGAACTTGCTCAATCCATCGTGGAAAACGGGATCATTCAACCTCTGATCGTCACTAAAAGCACTGGCTCGGAGTATGAACTGATTGCCGGAGAACGGAGGTTGGAAGCTGCTAAAATGGCAGGTCTGGAAGAAGTCCCCGTAGTGATTCGCTCTGTCTCCAAAAAAGAACAGTTGCAGATGGCTATCATCGAAAACATACAGCGTGAAGATCTGGATCCCGTCGAAGAAGCAATGGCTTATCAGACATTGGCGGATGATTATCAGCTTACGCATCAGCAGATTGCTCAGGTGATGGGCAAGGATCGCGTGACGATTACCAATTCCATGCGTCTGCTCAAATTGCCCGATGAAGTGTTGCAGATGTTGGCCGATGGGCAAATCTCGGCTGGACATGCCCGCAGTGTTCTAAGCGTGGAAGCAGATTACCAGGTGCTCTTTGCCCAGCATATTGTGAAATATAAACTCAGCACCCGCCAGGCCGAGGAAAAAGCCAAAAGCTTTGTCGAAAGCCTGCAGCACGGAGCAGAACCGAAAACCGCACTCACCCGCAGTTTGGAAACTGAATTGAGTCATATCTTTCGCCTCAAGGTAAGTGTCAAAGAACACAAGGGTAAGGGCAAAATAACCCTTGAATACCGCAATCAACGGGAACTTGAGGAATTGAAATCACTTTTGGAAAAACTAAAATAGAATAAATGGAGAAACAATGAGTAAAATGCCTTATGCCGAACCATGGCGCGTCAAAATGGTGGAACCTCTCAAGATGCTTAGTCGCGAAGAGCGGGTAGCGAAAATTAAAGCTGCCAGTTTTAACCTCTTCAACCTCGTTGCAGAAGATGTGTTTATCGATCTGTTGACCGATTCCGGAACCGGAGCGATGAGCGATCATCAATGGTCTGCTCTGATGATGGGAGACGAAAGCTATGCCGGGTCCAAAAGCTTCCTGGCTATGAAAGAAACCATCACCGAGCTGATGGGATTCCCTTACGTTTTGCCAACCCATCAGGGACGTGCGGCAGAAAATGTGCTGTTTTCGGCTACAATCAAACAAGGTGATATCATCCCCGGAAATGCCCACTTTGATACAACCAAGGGACATATTGAATTCCGCAAGGCTACTGCAGTTGACTGCACGATCGAAGTTCCGGAAGCAATATCCAAAAATCATCCCTTCAAAGGCAACATTGACATCGACAAACTTGAAGCCTGCATAGCTCAATACGGCAAAGAAAAAATCCCCATGGTGATTCATACCGTAACCTGCAACACAGGTGGGGGACAGCCTGTTTCCATGCAAAACCTCAGAGAGGTTGCGGCTGTGTGTAAAAAACACGGCATTCCGCTTGTCTTTGATTCAGCTCGTTTTGCCGAAAATGCGTATTTCATTAAAACCCGCGAGGACGGGTATCAGAACAAGAGCATCAAAGAAGTCGTCAAAGAGATGTTCAGCTATGCCGATGGGATGACAATGAGCGCAAAGAAGGACGCCATCGTCAATATCGGTGGATTTATAGCCCTGCGCGATGAAAAGGTCTATCAGGCTTGCTGCACCTTTGGGATCATTTTTGAGGGCTTTGTAACCTATGGCGGCATGAGCGGAAGGGATATGGCAGCCCTGGCAGCGGGGCTGAGGGAAAGCACAGAATATGATTACCTGCACGCCCGCATATCACAAGTGGAATATCTGGGGAAACTGATTACCGATCTGGGGATTCCCATCGTCGAACCAGCCGGTGGCCACGCCATTTATGTGGATGCCAAAGCCTTCTTTCCCCAGATACCTCAAACTCATTATCCTGCACAGGTATTGGGAGTTGCCCTCTATGAAGAGGCGGGAGTTCGGGGAGTGGAAATCGGCACTGTATTAGCCGATCGTGATCCGATTAGCCGGGAAGAACGTCCCCCAAAACTGGAGCTCTTGCGCCTGGCCATCCCCCGTCGCGTATATACAAACAACCATATGCAGATTGTAGCTTGGGGACTTCAACAAATTTGGGAAAAACGGGAGAGCTACCGGGGTCTGAAAATCACTTGGGAAGCACCGATCATGAGACACTTCACAGCCCTGTTTGAGAGGCTTTAGGACTGAGAATTGGTACTTTGCGCTTGACACATTTATGCAGGTGTAAGTCTTGACGCATATATACATAAAAACTGGGAGAATAAGATGATTATTCAGGACGATTTGTACTATACCGAAAGTCACGAGTGGGTGAGAATCGATGGCGATTTAGCCACGATTGGCATCAGTGATTTTGCTCAACACGAGCTTGGCGACATCGTATTTGTAGAACTGCCGGATGTAGGCATGAAAGTCTCTTCTGGTGAACCTTGTGGATCCATCGAAGCCGTGAAAGCCGTGGAAGATATGATCTCTCCCGTATCCGGTAAGGTTGTGGAACGCAACAGTGATCTGGAAGACAGCCCGGATTTGATCAACAAATCCCCCTATGAAGACGGCTGGATCATGAAAGTACGCCTCAGCAACCCTGATGAAGTGGAAAACCTGCTCAGCGCAGTTGAATACAAAAAGATCATTCCCGAATAAAACCACAAAGCAAGGGTATTTTGATAGCCAAGAGCAGCAGCTTTCTGATCATCCTGTCCGCTCCCTCTGGGGGAGGAAAGAGTACTATCCTCAACGAAGTGTTACGGCGTGCAGAGAACATTGATTATTCAATCAGCTATACCACGCGGGCACCTCGCGGAGCTGAGCAGAACGGAATCCACTATCATTACGTCAGTGAAGCTGACTTTGAACAGCGAATTGCCAGTGGTGATTTCCTCGAATACGCAAAAGTATTTGGGAAAAGCTGGTATGGAACCTCAATCAGCTTCATCAAATCCCGCCTGCAGCTTTGCCGGCACGTGATTATGGATATCGATGTTCAGGGTGCTTCCCAGATTGCAGCCACGGATGTCCCCTATGTCAAAATCTTCATCATTCCGCCTTCCATGGCTGTCTTGAAGGAGCGCCTGGTCAAGCGGGGAACGGATAGCCCTGAAGACATTCAGCGCCGTCTGGATACCGCCAAAAAAGAGCTGAAATGCATACCGGACTACGAATATCTGGTTGTCAACGATGACCTCGGTCAGGCAGTGAACGACGTGATGGCCATCATCCGTGCTGAAGAGAACCGCAGCACACGCTATCAAAACCCTATGCAAGGGTTTTTAGAACAGGAGAATTAATGATAAACGAGAAAATCGAAGGATTCCTGGAAAAAGGAAACATGAACTTCCTGTTTTGCTTGCTGTCCAAACTGGAATCTCAACGGATCAACCAGTTTCCCAGCTATGTGAAACAGAAGTTTGACAAGAAAATCACCGTCCTGGCTATGGAACACGTTGCCGACAACGAAGTGCCGGATTACATCGCCGAATTGCAGGAAGCTGAACTGGCTATGGCTACCAAGCGCACTGTCGATGACGACGATGAGGGCATTGAGTTCGGTGAAGAGACCATCGATGATTCAGCAAAGTTCACTCATGACTTCGAGCAAAGCGACGTAAGCGAATATGAAAGCTTTGAAGAGGTAAAGGATCCCTTTGCCAACAATGATGATGAAGATGCC
The DNA here is from genome assembly GCA_023230025.1 of Candidatus Cloacimonadota bacterium. Taxonomy (GTDB): domain Bacteria; phylum Cloacimonadota; class Cloacimonadia; order Cloacimonadales; family Cloacimonadaceae; genus UBA5456. Next base: position 8,082 of record JALNYD010000034.1, read on the forward strand.
GATGATGATGACTTTGATGACGATGATGACGATGATGACCTGTAAATGTCCCGTCGTGCCTTAATCCAATATCTTGAACTGATAAAACAAAGCGGCATCCGCGAGCTGTATCGTCCCCCAAGCGATAAGGCGAAGCTGCTTGCTGAGCTTGCTACCCGCTATGCTGATTGCCAGAAGTGTCCCCTAAGTGCAGGGCGCATCAAGCTGGTGTATGGAGAGGGCAACCCTGATGCCAGCATCATGCTGATTGGCGAAGGCCCCGGAGAGCAGGAAAACCTCAGTGGCAGACCGTTTGTAGGCGCAGCCGGACAGCTTTTGGATAAAATGCTGGCGGCAATTGACATTCAGCGCAAAGACATTTACATTGCCAACATAGTGAAATGCCGCCCTCCGGGAAATCGCAATCCAGATGCTAATGAACGCCTGGCATGTATGCCCTACCTAATTGAGCAGATGGAGATAATTCAGCCCAAGGTCTTGCTGATCATGGGCCTGGTTGCAGCTCAAAGCCTGCTTTCGAATAGTGAAACACTGGGCTGGCATCGTGACAAAACCCATGAGTTCATGGGCATACCAGCCTATGTTAGCTATCATCCGGCTGCTTTGCTGCGAAATCCGAATTGGAAACGCCCGGCCTGGGAAGATCTGCAGCGCTTTCAGAAGGATTACGAGGCTATGCAATGAAGCGTCTGAGTCTGGTTCTGCTTATTCTGCTCCTGGGGGTTATGCTCACTGCGCAGGTTCTGATCTATGGCGATACCCGCAACCACCCGGAAGTGCATCGAGAACTTATTTCCCAGGTTCAAAGCACACCCTATCAGCTTATCCTCTTCACTGGAGATATGAACCGTAAGGGCACCCTGCAGAGCGAGTATGATGAGTTTAAAGAGATCATCGCCCCGCTACAGGGAAGGTTTTTGCCAGCCAGGGGGAATCATGAAAAGGATCTGGAGCTCTTTCTGAGGAACTTCGCCTCTCCCGCCGGGCTTAGCTATCAGGCGGTGATTCACGATTCGCTGCACTACTTCATTCTTGATTCCGAATCCGATATTATGCCTGGTTCCAGCCAATACCAGTGGCTGGAGAAGAGCATGGCAGAATCCAGCCTACCCAAGATCGTGGTGATCCACCACCCGGTGTTCAGCTCCGGATGGCATGGCGATGGGCATGGTCTCAGCCTGTTTTTGCCAGCTTTATTCAAGAAGCACAATGTGAAGCTGGTGTTCAGTGCTCACGACCATGATTTCGAGCATCTGCGTTACGACGGCATAGACTATGTGGTCAGTGGAGGAGGAGGGGCACCCTTGCGGGAACTGAAGAAGCAGAGTCCGCACAGCATCTACTTTCAGGTATGCCATCACTATTTGATTATGACCAAATCCGGTAACAAACTGAGCTTAAGCGCTTTTGATCTTGCCGGAAACCTTATTCACAGTTTTCATACAGATATATAGCACCATGCAAAAGAGAATCCTTGCCATTCACGATCTTTCGGGCTTTGGCAGCGGCTCGCTAATGGCCATTATCCCCATCATGAACCGCTATGGTCTGCAGGTAACGGTCTTGCCCACTGCATTGCTTTCAGCCAATACCTGCTATGCAGATTATGCCTGGCTGGATACAACCAGCTTTATCAAGAGTTGTTTGGAGCATTTCAAGAAACTTTCCCATAGCTATTCTGCAATATACAGCGGCTTTCTGGGTTCAGCAGCTCAAGCTCAGATCGTTCTTGAAGCCATCCATACTTTTGGGGGACCTTCCTGCTACATAGTGATTGATCCTGTGATGGCAGATGATGGAGAGCTCTACTCCTGTTACGATCAAAGCATGATAGAATCTCTCTCCGCCCTTGTTGCCCTGGCTGATCTGATCACGCCTAACTTCACAGAGGCCTGCTTTCTGGCTGGTTGGGAATACCGAATGGATTACAGTGAAGCTGATCTAGAACGGTTGTGTCAGAAGCTTCACCAGATAGGTACCAAAAGCATTGTAATAACCAGTGTACCAGATGCTGCCGGCAAGGGAAGCAGAGTGTTGTATAGCAATCTTGATACTGGGCTTCAATCCTTTGATTGTGATTATCTGCCTGTCTTTTTCCCCGGTACCGGAGATATCTTTTGTGCTCTGCTACTGGCTCTGATCCTCAACAATATCGGGATAGCGGAAGCCATCCCCCGGGTGATTGCATTTATCCACAAAGCAATATCTTTCAGCATGAATAGTGATATTGACAGGCGGGAAGGGATATTGCTGGAATCTCAATTGTGGCAGGAGGATCTGAGATGAAGCATAGGCTCTGTGTCACTGATCTGGATGGCACTCTGCTGCATTCCAATCACAAGATTTCGGACGTAAATAGAAAGTGCCTGCAGGAATTGGGAGAGAGGGGCATCATCCGGGTCCTTGCAACGGGCAGATCTTTATGGAGTCTGAAGCAGGTGATCACCACGGAAGCTCTCTTTGATTACCTGATAGTTGCCACAGGTGCCGGCATTCTTAGCTGGCCGGAAGAAGAGTTGTTATATAGCACAAACATCCTGCAGCCTGATATTACCAGGGTCTATCATGCTTTGGAAGCCCTGGATGTTGATTACATGATGCATCACGGAGTTCCGGATACTCATTTGATGGAATATCGTGCAAGGAAGGGTTGCTCCGATTTTTGGCACCGCATCAAGTATCATCAGCGCTTTGCCAGCCCGCTCAATCCTGAAGCTATTGCCACTATGGAAGCTGTCACCCTTTTTCTGGCCATAGCAGATAATCCCGATATGTATCAGGTATTGAAAGAAAAGCTGGCACCTCTGACTGTGATCAGCACCACCTCTGCAACTGACCAGAGCTCAATTTGGATTGAGGTGCTGGGGCAGCAGGTCAATAAGGGTAGTGCTCTTTCCTGGCTGTTGAAGCACCTGGCGATAGATCCCGATCATTGTATGGTAATTGGCAATGAAATGAACGACCTGCACATGCTGGATGCCGTTCCCAATGCCTATGTTCCCCATAATGCCATTCCTCATCTGTTAAGTCGATTTACTCATGTAGCTCATCACGATGATGATGGCTTCAGTGAAGCTGTTCAGCACTGGCTAACTAAGGTTTGAAATGAAAACAATCATCCTGCTTTCAATCTCCAATGTTTTTATGACCTTCGCCTGGTATGGTCATTTGAAATACAAGAGTTCTCCCCTGTTCAAAGTGGTGATCATCTCCTGGATGATTGCCTTTTTTGAGTATTGCTTTCAAGTCCCTGCCAATCGCATCGGGTATGGCCTCTACAATGCTTACGAGCTGAAAACGATTCAGGAAGTGATTACTCTGGTGGTGTTTAGTGCTTTTTCTGTGCTCTATCTGAAAGAGGATTTACGCTGGAACTACATCGTGGGCTTCATCCTCATTGTATGTGCTGTGTTCTTTATCTTCAAGAAATGGTAGGTTCTTTCCCGGCTTCCCAATATTCCACAGCCCGCCGCAGATGCGGAATCACAATTGATCCTCCTACGACCAGGGCGATATTGAATATCTCATTGAGCTCAGCATCTGTGATGCCACACTGGCGGCATTGATCCAGATGATAGCGGATGCAATCATCACAACGCAGCACCATTGAAGCTACCAATCCTAACATTTCCTTGGTTTTGACATCCAGAGCCCCATCCTGATAGGCAGCATGATCCAGGGCAAAGAAGCGTTTAATCTCCAGATTGGCTTTACTGAGAGTAAGCTCGGTTAATCTCTGACGCTCGTTCTGAAAGTCCCGGGGCTTCATTGCTCTTCCTTTTGCACGGATTTCAACAGCGCTCTTAGTTCTGCTTCGCTGGGAATCACAGGGCTGATAACAGTATTCCGGGCAGCCAAAATCTCTGGTATCCTGGCCTCAATCATTGCATCTGTGATGGGTACCCTCAGATCCAGCGGATAACTGGCTAACCAGTCATAGAATTGATCCCGTGTAATCCCGCATACTGAAAATACATAATTCAGTTCTTCCTCGACGGCAGGCAGATAGAAATCCATCATTTGCCGCATAAACATGCCATTGGCAAGACCATGCGCAATCCCAAACTCACTGGTGAAAGGATAGCCGATCGAATGCTGCAGGGTGGTGCTGCTATGTGCAATAGTGATACCGCCAAACATCGATGCTTTCATCAATGCTCTGCGGGCAGGCAGATAGCCCGGTTCCTTCAATGCGGTAGGCAGGTTCTGAATCACAAGCTTGATACCTTCTGCGATCATCGGATACAGCAAGGGATTTCGCTTTGTACTGTAAATACCCTCAAGCAGATGAGACAGTGCATCAATTGATGTATTCAGAGTGATTCTTGGGTTCAGGCTGAGAGTATAACGGGGATCGATCACTGCCAGATCGGGGAAGGCCAGATCCGTACCAAAGCCAGCTTTTTTCTTGATTCTTGGATCGCTAAGAACGCTGTATGGAGTTACTTCCGAGCCGGTGCCATGCGTGGTGGGAATCGCCAGGACGGGATAGCGCCGGGTCATCAGAACGATATCATACAACTGCTCTTCCCGCAGATCATTGGCTGCTGCCAGCATGATCGCCTTAGCTGCATCCAGGGGACTGCCCCCTCCGATTCCGATCAGAAAATCAAATCCACCATTCTGGAAGACCTTTTTACCCCGCATAATCGTTTGCAGATCGGGATTTTCCACTATCTCAGAAAATAACTGATGACCCTGTCCATTTTGTGTCAATATCGGTAGGAGTTCATCAAGCACACCACTTTTAGCCGCAGAATGCTTGCCACAAACGATCAGGGCATTACTGCCCAGGAGCCGGATATAGGGCTGTGCTGCTTGCAAAGCCTGTTCAGAAAAGAAGATTCTGCTAGGCAGATAAATCATCGTTCTCTCCTCAGTTTAGATTGAGGTCAGCTTTGCCTGGCATGGCAGGCATGTCAAGCAATTAGGGACTCTGTAAGAATCTTACCTGGTTTTCAGTAGCTTTCCTGCCCTTGAAAATCCTGAGCTCTCCACCCGATAGAGATATATCCCGCTGGGGCACTCTCTGCCAGATCGATCCTGACCATTCCATTCCAATTCTGAAGAGCTGAAAACCAACTGACCTCGCAGATTATAAACTTGGAGCCGGGCATCATTCAACTTGTTGGAGGCTTCAAACCTGCACAGGTCACTAAAGGGGTTTGGATACACGTTAAGCGTTGTAACCATTGGGCTTTGACTGGGGTCATCCCCTGCGCTGGAATCCTCAAAAACAATCGGTATGGTGCAGGCTGTATCCTGGAAGACTAGTCTGATTTCACTTTCGATCGTTTCGCGAACCGGCACCAGGTGACTGAGCGTAATGGTTAGCATTCCCAGAGGAGGCAGGGAAGCCGGAAGACTGATGGAAAGCATCCATTCTTCAGGGACTAAACCTTCACCAAAGCGGATATCCATAAGATCCTGTTGACTATCTCTGAGATTGATGATCTCAATCAATTGGCTGCCCCCAGTCTGCAGGACTATGCTATCCGGCATGCAAAAGATATAATCCCGGGGTTGAAGATCTACAACTGCTCCCTCCACAACGGTTAAGCCATAGGGAATGCCATCCGGAAGATTGTACCAGCCGTTGTATTGACCACCCCATCCGAAATTGAGATGATACATCTCTTCTGAATATCCATCCACAACCACATTGTGTCCTGCATCCCAGGCAGGAGTCACCACTGCCAGATGCACTGGGATTCCTTCGGCAAGGTTATCCTGCATCCGGCTAAACAAATCACTGGCTTCGGGACCCAAAAGCGCTGCATGATCAAAGCCAAAGCGTTGATATGCTTCAAAAGCCTGATCTACGGCAAAGGTGCCCGAGGCCTGAGATGAATAAACCTGAGTGAGCGCGGTACCGCAGGCAAAAACCAGGGCAGCTTCCAGAGTGTCGCTAAGCTCGATCTGATACTTGAAGGCTTGATTGATTTGATTAAGATATGTGTTCAGCCGCGGAAAGGATGGAAAATCCAGGGTATCGTAATCGTCATCAATCATATAGTTACGTCCGGAATAGGAATGATAATAGTCGTCAGTGTCATTCAGTCTGGTGCCGTTCAACGCTTGTAGATAGTTCACAATCTGTCCCATCGCAATCGCCGGGCATCCCGCGATACTGCGTGAATTAGAGACAGGATCCATCGGACATAAAGCATTCCAGGGGTAGGTCTGATTCCAATTTGAACTCAACAGATAATCATTTCTCAGCAGGGGAGGGTTGTTCTCGATGTTCTGCCAGGCCTGGATATTGCGAACATCCTGATAGGCATATCTTTGACTAAGATCTGCGATCAGCAAGTCCTGTAACAGATTGTTTTCCCCATGAAAGTCTGCATCCAGAGAGTATGCCATCAAGGGTGTAAGCTGTTCTTGTGCAGACACTACCAGGTATCCACGAGGTTCAAGATGATAAACATAAGCCAGAGCCTGATTTTGCGCTGAAAGCACTTCAGTATCTGATATCTGGCAGCACAGAGCATTGTTTTGAATGATGTTTTGAGCCAGGTTGCTTGCTCTTTGGAAGCTGATTTCTTTGGCTCCCAACATCAGAATGAATAGGCTAAATAACAGGCAGAGAGTCTTCTTCATGCGGTCCTCTATCATGGTTTATTGATTGTTTATAGATTTTGCGCAATATCTGCAAAGCTGGGCTTGCTGTCAAGTGCTTTCAAACGTACGGCTTTCTTCCTAATATCTCAATTCACTATCATCGAAACTGTAGGTGCGGCTAAGTCTCTCATTATTCCATGGTTTACGCACTTCGATCAGGTTCAACACATCGTAGCCACGGCTTTTGAGAAAACTGAGCATGCGATGGTTGTTCGGGTGTACCCAGACGAATAGATTGTCCACTTCAGAATCCTGACATTGCTTTTCAGCTTCTGCATAAAGAGCAGAGGCTATGCCTTTGCGACGCCATTTTTGGACTGTAAACAGGGTATCCACCCACCACACTCCATCCAGTGAACGTAGCACCAGAAAACCGGCACACTCCCCCTCCTGAAAGGCCAGCAGGATGCTGTAACCATTTTTTAGGTAGTCGTTTAGTTCGTTCTCCAAATCCTGATCCGAGGGTTGCACGTCTCTTGCTTTCAAAAGTGCAGTTTCAATCCTGAATTGGCGGATCAACTCCTTGATTGCGCTGCGATGGTCTTCCGTATAGGGTTGGATCATTAGCACCTCTCTATGCGTGTTTTAGCTATTGTCACCAAGGACAATAATCTGTCAAGTCCCACATTGCTTGATTTCCTCCATGCCGCCCGATTTGCGATAAAATCCCTCATCCAGGAATAGCGTATCGTAGCTTTCCGAAGCTATGTGTCAATGATTCTGAGCATCGGAATCCTCCGCAAAGGAAGTCGTATCGTAGCTTTCCGAAGCTACGTGTCAATGATTCTGAGCATCGGAATCCTCCGCAAAGGAAGTCGTATCGTAGCTTTCCGAAGCTACGTGTCATTGATTCTAAGCATCGGAATCCTCCGCAAAAGAAGTCGTATCGTAGCTTTCCGAAGCTACGTGTCATTGATTCTAAGCATCGGAATCTTCCGCTACGGTGATGTGGGACTTCTCTCTTGCCTTTGCCTCTGATATGGCTCAGGTTCAGCCCACTTTCATCAGGTGTCACGGGGGAATCACGGGCTAAACCAGAGGCAAAACATAGCTGAAGCCAAGAGGAGGAAATGTGCGAATTGCCTCTTCACACTTTATCCTTGACGATTTATCAGCTTCAGGATTATAGATACAAACTCAATTAACATACTTAAGAATCTAGTAAGTAAGGATAGAAAACTATGCGCAAACTAATTGTTGCACTAACTCTTATGCTGATTTTCACAGCTTTGATTGCAGTGGAGATTAAGTTGGATGTAGCCCCCTTTATGCAGGCTAAGAATTCGCTTCAATATCCGAAGATGATCAAGGCTGCTGAACCCATGTTGCCCTATTACCCTGTGCGAATCTTGCTCCCCTTTGGCGAGACGATGGATTCTGCCAGCATTAGCATTACAGACAACTATGTGGCAGCTCAAGGAATCGACATTGAACATGCCAATGCCCAGCAACCGATATCCCTTTCCCAGACTGCGGAAATCACCGGGGCAAATCCCGAGATATACCTGCGCGATGCCTTTTATCCTGCAAAAGACTGGGACTATCTGGGAACTCAATATTACCGTGGATAT
>JALNYD010000288.1 GCA_023230025.1 Candidatus Cloacimonadota bacterium
ACTTTCGAAAGAACAGGAGATATCTACTGTCTCTTTTACGAGCGGGGGATTGAGCTCCTGAGCTCTCAAGGTGTTTTATGCTACATCACCTCAAACAAATGGATGCGCGCCAATTATGGCAAATCCCTGCGGCAATATCTGGCAGATAACACCCAAGCCAGGATCATGATCGATTTTGGCGGCTTCAAGGTCTTTGATTCTGCCACGGTGGATACCAATATCCTGCTAACGCAAAACTCTGCGCCCGGCAAGCCCCAGGGCAGCGCCTGCAGCATCCAAGCGGACTTTCACAAGGGCGATAGCATCTCCAAATATGTGGCGGAGCGTGGCATCCCTTTGCCTGTCTTCAGCGCGGAAAGCTGGATCATCTCAGACGATTCTGCCCAGAAACTCAAAGCCAAAATTGAGCGCATCGGCATACCGCTGAAGGATTGGGATGTGTCTATTAACTATGGGATAAAAACCGGATACAATGAAGCCTTCATCATCTCCGGGGCCAAAAAAGACGAACTCATCGCCGCTGACCCCCGTTCGGCTGATATCATCAAACCAATCCTCAGAGGACGCGATATCAAACGCTATAAAGCTGAGTTCGCGGATCTGTGGTTGATTGCTACTCATAATGGCTATACTGATAGTCTGGGGAACAAGATACCCAGAATTGAGATAAGTGACTATCCGGCAATCAAAAAACACTTGGATGGATATTGGGATAAGATTGAAAAACGAGCAGATCAGGGGTCTACTCCCTACAATCTCAGGAACTGTGGGTATATGGAAGAATTCGAGAAAGAGAAGGTGGTGTGGGGCAACTTAGCATTAAGTTCTCAATTTGCTTTGGCAGATAAGGGCTCATTCGTCAATGCACCTTCACCCATTTTTACTCCTGCTAATAGATACATATTATCGGTGCTAAACTCGAAGCTTGGTGATTACTACATTCGTTCACTTGGTGTTACGAGAAATGGCGGATACTTCGAGTATAAGCCAATGTTTGTCGAGAAGCTCCCGATACCAATTGCACCAAAAGAACAGCAAATACTTTTTGAACATGTGTGTGAGCGTATCTTGACCCTAAAACAGAACAACCTTGAAACCCAAGACCTGGAATCCCAAATCGACCTCATGGTATATAAGCTTTATGAGCTTAGCTATGCAGAAGCCAAGCTGATAGATCCGGATTTGGATAGTGTATTCGCTTCTTTTGGCCTTTCCGCGCAGGATTTTGAGCGAATGACGATGGAGCAATTGGTGAAAATGGAGCTGAAGTGATGTATCTAGACGCGATGTGGGCACTCTCTGAACTTTATTGTATGTGCCTATCGCTATGGATAATAAGATGTTAGCTATTTCAGACTTTCGCAGAATGAAATTAGGGCTTGACTTTATAGCCAGTTGGCTATATATTGTATTGGTCAGATGAAGATAAAGTACACTACCGAAGAAGTCAGACTATCTGGAATTGCTTATAAGGAATCTGATCCAGAGTTGTATAACATGTTGTTTTGGGAGCTTGATAGTATCAGGAAGATGAAATGGGAACAATTTAAGCTCTACTTCGAAGAAGAGCTGTCAAAGAGTGATAAGAGTAAAAGGATTAAACAGATTGGGGATAATCTATATGAATTTCGTCTTCCACCCAAAAGAGCTCATGGAGTCTTACGAGTTAATTTTACTTTAGACGGTGACTGTTACACATTGCGGATATCAGAGATTTATGTAAAAAACCATGAGCCAAAAGGGGAAACACGAAAAGGGAAGAGTGATGATGGATACAGGAAAAACAAGCCCTGCAAGCCCAAGAATAAAAGGCAATGAAAGAAAGGAGAAGAGATGGCAAGCAAAAACAAACTGTGGACTCACAAACACAATGAGTCCGCGCAAGAGCTGAATATAGATTTCTCCTCGATTCCTAAGTGGAAACGGGATCTGATCGATATCGTTGCTGATCTCTCTGTGAAAAGAATCAAACTGAGGATGACTCAGGATGAACTGGCAAAAAAGATGGGTGTGAAGCAACCTGTGGTAGCCAGGTTTGAATACATGGGCCGGACGCCCGGGCTGGAATCAATCTATAAGTATGCTGAAGGGCTGGGCCTGGAGCTCAAGCCACTGAAAATCGTTCCGCCCATTCCGACCACACATTCAGAAGATGATGAGCTGGAACTACCAAAACCTGATATTGCCCAATGGCAGCAAAACGTCTATGAGCTCATAGCAGATCTGAAGGTGAGCAGATTACAACAAAGAGTGAGTCAAGCTGAACTGGCCAGACGCATGGGCACCAGCCAATCCGTGATTACCCGCTTTGAGAGAATGGGCAGAATTCCCACCATTGAGTTCATCTACAAGGTAGCTGATGCACTGGGCGTAGAGCTGGAAGGGCTGAGCATCAGAGAGTATCCACATTATTCGTGTTCATTTGAAGATACATCTTACTTTGATTCCATGGTGGCACAAGCAGAAGAATTGTCGAGCTTCACACAAGAGGATTACCCACAAACGATTGAATTGAGATTATCCAAGGTTTCATTCCCTAAAGAACTCTGCGTGGATTTCAGCGCGCATCCGGCAGAATCGGATAGTATAGACCCCAGTGTTGTGCTCTCAGATATGGGTTTGCACGCAGCATAAAAGGATATAAGTATGGATAAGCAACAGCAACCCGGCATTATAGTAAAGGCGATTTATCAGCATAAATGCAGCTTTGAGAGAAAGCAGGGATATAAAGGCCCAATAACCAGTAACTTTGCTTTCAGATATGGGTATAAGATATTGGATGATGGATGTGGTATGGCTGAACTGACGCTTTCGGCGAAGGGGATCAGCAAGGATACACAAGTAGCTGTATATGAATCTGAGATTACCTTTATAGGGGTTTTTAGCTGCCTGGAAGGAGCTAAGAATATGAGTGTGGAAGACTTTCTGGCTAATAACGCCCCTGCTTTACTAATGCCATACATCAGAGAGAGTCTTTCAGGATTGAGTGCCAAAGCAGGACTGCCAGCAGTATATCTGCCTCCGATCAATATAATGGCCCTAATGAGTCAACAAGCTCTTGAGAAAAAGGAAGAGCCGACCGTTACAAAGACAAAGAAAAGCAGTAAGTTAGCTTCAGAATAGTGTTCAGATAGGGATTCTGAGTGAGGTAGAGCTATCTGGAGTGATCCATGATTGCAGACAAGGGATATGTAGGGAAATGGAGCGATTGATGAGTGGTAGCAGACAATGGATTCTACAGGACAGCTGTGATAATCCAGACTCAGTCTTACTCAAACAGCTCGTCTCAATTTTTCCATGCTGGGTTTGAGTTTGCCAGATCTGTTTACCTGCAACTTGTTCATGATCAATAGATATTACAATGCTGGTTGGCATTCAGCTCATTACGAAGAGTAGCCCAAATGAAGGTGGAATCGTTACTGGTAACCAGGGCCTGGGCTGCATCCCGGTCTCGCAGAACCGTTGCCAGGCATTGCAGAATCTGGATCTGGGCATTAGGTGAATCTTTGGGGCTAATGATCAGGATCAGCAGGCGCACCGGCAAACCATCCGGGCTGTCCCAATCCAGTCCTACACGGTTTTGCACTACAAACACATATGATTTTTCCAGACCTTCCACCCTGGCGTGGGGGATAGCGATTCCTCTACCCATGGCGGTGCTCATTTGTTCTTCTCTGATCAACATCTCGTGATACAGGGTT
>JALNYD010000289.1 GCA_023230025.1 Candidatus Cloacimonadota bacterium
GCTAGGCCTGCCAGGAGTAACGGATAGATCCAGCTTGGAGCAGCGGTATGTGGCACTCTGGCAGAGGTATAATTGATGAAGAAACTTACAATGTGCGTGTTTATCGATGCTTTGGGATGGGAGATTTATCGTAAATACGGATTCCTGACTCAGCTAGCACCAAACAGCAGGAGGCTGAAGACTACATTTGGATTCTCTTCTGCTGCTGATCCCTCCATACTAACTGGTAGATATCCTGATGAGCACACTCATTGGTCATCATTTATATACGATCCTGCAAACTCACCCTTCAAGTGGATGAAGGTCTGGGCAAAGCTACCCCCAATCATCTTTGATCGATGGAGAGTCCGGCACTATCTCAGCCGAGTCATCAAAGCAAGCCATCTCTGGACTGGATATTTTGAGCTGTATAGTGTACCATTCCGTTACTTACCCTACTTTGACTATCTGGAGAAGCGGGATTACTTTGTGCCAGGAGGGATATTGGCTACCGATACCATATTCGACTGGTGCGTTCAAAAGGAAATCGATTATTATTGCTCAAATTGGCGTGAGAGTGAAGAGAACATCCTGCTTGCCAATAAAAAGAAGATCAGCGAAGCCAAGATCAAGTTCTGCTATGTCTATCTACCCAAGCTTGATGGCATCATGCACAATTACGGACCCTTTTCTGAAGCTACTCAGGCCAAACTTAAGTCACTGGAAATGCAGATCAGTGATTTGTTCAGCTATGCCAGCCGGATTTATGATGATGTGAGTCTCTACGTCATTTCGGATCATGGCATGGCCCCAGTGCATGACAGCTTTGATCTGATGCCGTTGATCAATAGCCTCCCGTATGAGTATGGCAAGGATTACGTTGCCTTCTATGATTCCACGATGGCTCGCTTCTGGTTTTTCAATGACCAGGCCAGATCAGCAATCATATCGCTGCTTGGCAGCCTGGAGTGTGGGAGCATTGTGGATCAGGAGGAGATGAAGCAACTGCGGGTATGGTTCCCTCACGATCGCTTTGGTCAATTGTACTTCCTGATGAATGAAGGCATTCTGCTGAATCCCAGTTTTATGGGATTAAAGCCCATCCCGGGTATGCACGGCTATCATCCCGATGCGGATCATTCCTATTCCATCATGCTTTCAAACCGGACTATAGCTCAGGATGTTCAATCTATTACAGACATAAGAAAAACTATGGAGTCTGAACTTGCTTAATGACAATACTGCTTTCGAAGAATCCCACAGCAATCCCCTCATTGTTGTAGATGTGCATGTACTGGTAAAAGTACTTATCAAGAGGCTGAAGCTACTGCTGGTGATCACCTTCATAGCAATGCTTCTCGCTGCATTGTGGACGGCCTTCAGGGTTAGTCCCCTCTGGAAGGCAAGTTGCTATGTAATCCGCGCTCCGAAGAACATGTCAACTCCAGTGGATATGCCCTATCTATATCAAACCTTTGATATCAATACAATCCTGGAGACCGTTCGTACCCGTGATGTCCTCAGCGATGTTATCACCAGGCTGGAACTAAACCTGAGTCCTGAGCAGCTATTCAGGCAAATCGAGGTGCAAAGAGGGAACAGATCCAATGTACTGCGGTTTTCAGCCAGCTGGACCGATCCGGATATGGCTGCCAAACTAGCTAACACAACTGCCGAATCCTTCATATACAACAACACCAAGCTGCAGAATTCAGCTACATTGAAGATCTACAACTACTATCTGGAACAACAGAAATCACGTCTTGCTACAATTGATGATCTCACTCTACAATATGAAGCTCATCGCGCTCAGTATGGCGTGATCTCAATACCTCATGAAACAGAAACCAGATTCGATCAGTTAAAAGAAGTTGAACTCAAGATGATTGAGAATAACCTCATGATAACTGAGATGGATAGCAAGATTGAAGAAATGCAGAGCAAACTGGATGCTGTGCCTGACGAAGTGATAATGACCTGGACCTACACTCAGACTGATGAGCGCAAACTCCTGGCTCTGGAAAAAGACCTGGAATTGCTGCTCTCTCGTTATACCAGGGATAACCCCAAAGTAATCAAGGTTCAGACCGAGATTGATGAGCTCAGGAAACTGATGCAGCAACCTGACAAGCGAGATCTTCCTGAAGCAGTAACCTGGGGTCCCAGTGGTCTTAGTGATGCCTATAACATTGACAAAGCTCGCTTTGAAGCGGAGCGTGAAGCTTCCCTGAAGAAGAATGTGGAGTTCCAACAACAAGTAGATGCGATTAAAGGCACCTTGGAAAACCTCACCCAGTTGCAGAAAGAGTTCTTTGAGCTTGAACGCCAATTGGAGCTAAACAAAGACATTCTGCGTCTGGTGGAAAGCCGCCTGGCAGAAGCAAAAATGGCAATGCAATCCAATGTAAGCGACTTTGAGATCCTTGAAGAAGCCAAAGCTCCCCCTTATCCAGAAGGTGGGAGGAAGAAGCTTATTGTGCTCCTCACAGGAATCCTGGTCTTTATTGCCGGAGCTTCCTTTATCCTGGGGAAAGAGCTACTGAGTATAAAAACCAAATCTCCCAAAGATTTCAGCCATGGCATCAATATCCCAATGATCGGTAACCTTCCAGATGAATCCAAGGTAGATAAACAGGTCTTTTACCGCAATCTTCAAGTGATGCTTGATGATATCAACCGGGCTATCGAAGCCAAGGTTTCCCCAATGATAGCTCTTGGAAATGATATTCCCGAGACAGGCAAAAGCTTCATTGCCAAAGAAATGATTCGGATCATAAGTCAAAAGAAGCGCCGCATTCTCTATATCGATTGCCTGAAAAGCGCTTCCCCGGATATCGAACAATACCTGATCAATGACTATCTGTATGAGCAATCTGAGTCCTACCAGATCGACACCCGCAAGCCCCAGATTCATTATGCTTACTTCCTGGCCGATGAAGGCACATTCACCAGTGTGTTGGAAAGCTCCCGGATTCACCAGTTTTTATCACAGTTAACTCACTATGATCTGATTATCTGGGAACTATTTGACTATCCATACAATATTCAACTCTTCAGCAACATTGCTACTGCTTCATCAATCCTGATTCTGGTTGCCCGCTTTGACAGAAGCAGCCGCAACAGCCTGTTTAAACTTGTGCGATTCCTCCAGGAACGCAACTTCCACGACATATATGGAGTTCTAAACTATGTTAATAAAGACTACTTCCAGGACAAATTCTAAGATGTTTGCCCGATTCCTGCCCCTGTTGGTGATCCTGCTGATCCTGCTGAGCTCCTGTTCTTCCAATAAAGCCACGGATTACATAGAAGAAAACCTGGTTGCTCTTCCTGAGTATCTGGAAGAGACGCATCTGACCACTCAAACTACTCAGGAGACCATTGAAGAGCTACAGCGTTTGAATGATATTGAGCTCCCGCCATACACTTTGGGACCTGGCGACAAGATGAAGATATATGTTTATGACGAACCAGAGCTTGATTCTGACGTAGTGATTGTTAAGCAGGATGGAACCCTTTCCTATCGCTTAGTCGGTGAAGTTGACGTGACCGGTCTTACAATCCCTGAAGCAACCGCCATCATTGAGGAAAAACTGAAGGATTACATCCTCTATCCCAAAGTATCGATAATTCCCTTTGAAGCCAGAAGCGCATCGGTGACCATTCTAGGTAAAGTAACTTTCCCTGGCATCATCGAAATCAAGGGCCGGATGCGAA
>JALNYD010000290.1 GCA_023230025.1 Candidatus Cloacimonadota bacterium
CACCTCACGGTGACGCAGTTACCTTCAGCTACAGGGCTTGACGGTACCCTGAATCGGACTTTCACCGATCTGATATGCAATGCGCACAGGCGCACTAACGGAGCTTTCCGCAGCTCCGACAGATGGGTCAGCATAGAAAATAAAGTCAAATCTCAAAAATATGAAGATTCCCCTTGACACAATCTTAAGATTATTAAACTTGACCTTAAATATAGCGAGGTGATCAGAATGAACTTAGCAAATTGTCCAATATGTCATAGAGAGTTAGTAATCCGTGAGTATCACTGCCCGGCTTGCGAGGTGAGCTTCAAAGGAGATTTCAGCCGCAACTGGCTGGAAGGATTTTCCGCATCTCAATTGGAGTTCATCAAGCTCTTCCTCCTGGTACAGGGGAATCTGAAAGAGCTTCAGAAGCGCTTGGGCATCTCATATCCAACAGTCAAAAACAGGTTATCCGAGATCATCGGCATCATCACTCGGGAAGATGGCGGTGTAAACGACTATTCGGATATATTGGCGGATCTCGAAGGGGGATTCATCGATGTGGAGGAAGCTGTAAACATGATCCAAAAAAGGAGAGAACAATGAAGACGTTAAAAATCCAGAAAACCTGGTCTTTCGAGCCACTGGAAGAGATCAAACTAAACAATAGCATGGCACAGATGATCATCAATGCCTCTGAGGACAGTCAGATCCATCTGGAGGGAATTTTGAGCTGTGATGCTTCGGACGAAGATATTGAGCTTGGGGACTACATCCTGGCCAGGCATGAAGGGGCCACATTCACATTGGATCTGGATGATCTGCCCGTGAGTCAGCGAGATTTAAAGACCAGCCAGCTCAAACTGAGCATCCCTAGCGGAGTGTTCTTAAATATCGAAACTGATAACTTCCCGCTCAGCATCATCGGCATGCTCAATGATATGAAAATCTTTAGCGAAAACTCCCCGATTTCCGTTAAGCATTGTGAAGCAAACCTGCATATCGAAAGCGAGAATGGCCCCTTGAAGCTGCATAACATCAAGGGCAATATCTATGCTAAAATGGAGAATGGACCAGTTGTGGCAGAGGACATCGTAGGCGAAGGCCTGCACGTGGAAAGTGAGAACGGCCCCATCAAGTTACGGCTGGCAAGCTTCAAGAAGGTGGAAGTGGAAACAGAAAACGGACCCATTCACTATGAAACTCAGCCCGTTGAAGGAGGAAACTTCAGTTTCACCACCGAGAATGGTATCGTGCACCTGGTCTTGCCATTGCGCTTTAGTTTCAAGCTATCGGCAGAAACCGAAAGCGGACGGTTCAAATCCAACCTGGATACCCCAGTAGAAAAGGAGGATAATACCTTCCGGATTGAAGCCCTCTATGACGATGATGAACCTGCCACTATCAAGATACATACCGAGAATGGCTTGATCAAGCTTTCCAGTGATGGACACATAAATATGAACTATATCAAAGTGAAAATGGAACAACTCAAAGAAGTGCTGCTAAATGTAAAAACTACGGAAGAGCTTAATAAGGCTCTGCAGAAGCTAAATGTTATGGTCGATTATCTGCATCGTTCAGCTCAATCCATTGACGAGGAAAAGATCAAAACCAAGGTTAACGAAGCTACCGACAAATTAAAAGCCATGGCACAGGAATTTGATCTGAGTAATACCGGGACTATGTTGATGGGAAAAGTTGAAGACCTCAGCTCCGAGATCTATGATGGGATCAAAGAGGGACTGCGCAATGTTAAAGCAGAGTTTGACGGTCTCAAGTACGAACATCTCAACACAGACTCTCTGAAGGAGTATATCAATAAAGTAGTGAATTCCCCACTGATCAAGCCCTATCTGAGTGCAGAGAAGAAACGTCAGGAATCCGAAGAAATAGCTGATCGCAGCAGACTCAAGATTCTGGATATGCTGGAAGCGGGGAAGATTACCAGCGAGGAAGCAGAGCGTCTTTTGAACGCTATTCGCAAAGAATAATCTTGACAGCAAAACCCCAACCAAAAATGTGACTAAACGACGGTCGGGATGTAGCGCAGTCCGGTTAGCGCGCTCGGTTCGGGACCGAGAAGTCGGAGGTTCAAATCCTCTCATCCCGACCAGTTTAGGATTACATAAACCCATCTCATAGAAAAGTTCTTTGTCAAGGCAGCTTTGACAGATCGAGAAAGCTGGCCTTATTAATTGTGAGCGGCACCCATCCCCTTTGCACAGCAGTAGAGGAAGTCTGCAACCCTTAGTTATAGCCGGTATTGTAGAATCCGGCGCAGATTAATTACGGCATAAAGGCAAAAATGAAAGAGCAAAAACCCGGAATCAGATACTACATCAAACTCCTGTATCCCTTTATCAAAAAGGACAGGGGCTTGCTCTTCTTTGGATTATTTGCCATGCTGGTCACCAGCGCTCTGCGTTTGGTGGATCCTTTGATTCTGGCCATGATCATCGATAAAAGTATCCCAAATCAAGATATCGACCAAATGCTGAGTTACGGCTTCATGTTCATCGGAGTGGTGCTGATCTCGGGCTTGCTCTCTTATCTGCAAATCGTACTTCTGAGCCGTCTGGGCATCAAGGTCATCACCAAGTTCAAGGGTGATGTATTCCGGCATCTGCTCAAGCTGCCCATACCCTGGTTCAACAAGCAACCGGTTGGTGAACTGATCGCTCGCGTCGAAAGCGATAGCGAGCGCGTGAAGGTGCTGTTCAGCGATCTATCCATAACCATCATCGGTAATATCCTGTTCTTTGTGGGCGTGTTCATTGTGCTGTTTATCCGGGATTGGAAAACCACGATCTACATCCTGCCGATCATAGCCATCAGCATGATTTCCTATGGCTATATCTTCAAATATATCTCCAAGTTCTTCCGCCAAATCCGGGAGAAATATGCCATTGTGACCGCGAAAATCACGGATTATATTCAAGGCATGCACATGATTCAGGCTTTGAATCAACAGGAGCGGGTTATCGGAGATCTGGAAGTAGCAAGCCGCAGCAAGAAACACATTGAGACCAGGACCTCCTTTATCGAGTATGGCGCTCAAAGCGTGTTTATGTTTTTCTTCAATGTGCTCTTTGTCGTTATCGTCATCATGATCTCTGCTCCCAAGATCATTGCTGGAGTGGCAACTCTGGGAACTTTGATCGTGTTTATTCAGTATATCTACCGCATGGTGTGGCCATTGATGCATCTATCTGAGAACGTGATGCAGATGCAGCGCAGCTTTGTATCCCTGAAACGAATCCTGGAGCTGACCGAGCTAACCACAGAGGATGAAACCTACACCGGTAGTATGCAGCCATCCTTTGCCCGCGAGATTCGCTTCGAAAACGTCAGCTTTGCCTATAAAGACGAGGATTGGATCCTCAAAGATGTATCTTTCACAATCCCTAAAGGGAAAAAGATTGCTTTGGTGGGAGCTTCCGGAAGCGGAAAAACTACGACGGTCAGCCTGCTATGTGGGTTTTATCATGTGCAGAAGGGACGCATCCTGATTGATGGAATCCCAATTGACCAGCTTGACTTCCGGGCCTGGCGTCGTAAAATCGGATTGATTCTGCAGGATATCTTCCTCTTCCCCGGCTCGATCCTGGAGAACATCCGGGTTTATAACGACAATGTATCCGAGGAGGAAGTTCAAAAAGCCGTATCCGTGGTGCAGCTGGATGATTTTATCCGGGTCTTGCCCGAAGGT
>JALNYD010000291.1 GCA_023230025.1 Candidatus Cloacimonadota bacterium
GTGTGCTCATATTTGAAAACGATTAATTAGAGAGATTAGTTAAATATCCACCTGTAGTATGAAACTTTACCCCATTTTTCAGTGCTTGCTGTACCATTCTCTGCAAGCTGGTGGTTGCCTTGAAAGAAAGAACATCATCTTCAACCATTCCAAAGCCGAAGACCCGTTCATAGATCTGAGGCACGTCATGCATTACCGGAAATTTTTTAAAGCGATGCATGAAGTCCCTCGTGTTGCTCTCTTGGCTGGTTACTAAATCCAAGGCAGGGTCTAGGAGCCAAGAGGAACAAACAACAAAGGAAATTGATGGGAAATATCTCTTTGCCATTGCTAGTGATTCGTCAACAGATGACGGGGTGAGAGGACTGCCGGAGGGTATGTGTAGATGTAGTACTATTGTCTCACTATCCACAATGAGGCGGTAATCTTGCAGATTCAGTTGCGTAGTTTGTATTTCGATTCTGCCCTGTGTTGAACGGCACATTATTTTATAGTGAAGTTTGCACGAACCGTTAGAGTAATTGGTTGCATGGTAGATTAGAGAAACAAAGTCAATAAAAGGCCTCCGAAGAGGCCTGATAAAATCAGATTGTTAGCACTAGAAAGCAGGGTCTTCCTCAATTCCAACCCTCATGCACACCTCAAAGCAATACTCAAGATCCTCCTTGAATACTGCCTGTTTACGCATCCTGTCACTTGCAATCTCGCAAATCCCACGGTGAACAAGTTCATTACGTACGTGTCCCCGGTACAAATCGATAACCTGCAAGTAGTAGTCTTCTGTAAACCTGTCATGATGGACGACGGGAGGCGTCTTCTGGTCATTCTTTTTTTGCGGATCCATGGTTGTTCCTCCTTTACCTGCTCATTCCCACCAATTCCTGGTCACTTTCCTGATGATGTCCGCAGTTATGAGTTGCACGCTTTGTTCCATGCCATGCTTCAGGGCAAGCAGACACACCGAATTGATGTTCCTGGGTATCCCTGCAGAGACCTGGCTCACCGCTATCAGTGCAGGCTTGTCAAAAATCTCGGAACCTCTTCCCCCGATGACCTTCAGGTGATGATCAATATACCCGAAGCACTCATCCTGCGAGAGACTGCGGAGGTTGTATCCATCAAGAATCCGGCTCATCAATGGACGGGCCTGCGGGTTGCGTAGTTTCTCGAACAATCCTTCCTGCCCGCACATGACAATGGGTATCACACTCGTCCTTGCCAGACTCTGTTGGCTCAGGAGATGCAGTTGGGCGAAGAAATCCCCGGTGAAAAGATGGCATTCATCCAGGAACAACACAGGCCGCTTGCCATCATTGTAGATGAGGTCCAGTGCCTCATGGATCTGTCTGAGCATCGTGGAAGGCTGGTTTGTCCTGGTGAAGATGCCCAATGATGCCATGAATTGCCTGAGCACCTCGATGAAGCTCCATTGGCCTCCCACCAGGTCAATGACCTGGTAGCTCTTGCCGGGTAGCTGATGCAGGGAATAGCGCAAGGAAGTTGACTTGCCTGCCCCCACATCCCCTATGATGGTGAAATACATGCTGTTCTGGATGGCGAACTGGATCTTGTTGCTTATATCCACCATGGAAGAGAGCAGGTACATCTGGTTGGGTTTCAGTTCAGCAGAGAACGGCATCTGCTTGAACCCGTAGAAGGTACGGATGTCAGTGTTCATTGCTGCACCCCCTTCATCCTGTGGGCTCGTGAGTTTGCATGAAAGTCGACCGGCCTGAGCAATCCGAGGCTCTCACCGTCATAGAATGCCTCAACGTCACTGATGGTGTTGTAACGCAATTCCAGCTTCCTTCCTGAATAACCCAGGGGAACCTCAAGCAGTACCGAGTCCAGGCTTACCGTCCTTGCCTTGCTCACCGTACGGTACACCCGTTTCCTGAACAGCCTG
The DNA here is from genome assembly GCA_023230025.1 of Candidatus Cloacimonadota bacterium. GTDB lineage: Bacteria > Cloacimonadota > Cloacimonadia > Cloacimonadales > Cloacimonadaceae > UBA5456. Next base: position 1,907 of record JALNYD010000291.1, read on the forward strand.
GGAAGGTCCGGCGGGGCCGGCCTGACCGCCTCAATCTCGCCCAGGTAGCACTGGATCGGTGACATCCCGATACCGGCGTGGTACCTGCCGTTGTACTCATCAAGATATTCCAGCCAACGCTGGTTCAGCTCATACAGCTCCAGGGGATTGTCCCCCAGGGTGGGCAGGAATTGCATGCGTACCGTGGAAAAATATCTTTCCACCTTCGCCTTCCCTGTTGGTGTGTAGGGCCTTGAGTGTGTGAAATTCACCTCAAGGGCTGCACAACCGAGCTTTATCCGCTCATCCCTCATGGCCGCACCATTGTCGGTGTGGCACTGGCGGGGCAGTCCCCTTGCATTGAATGCACCCCAGAGACAATCCAGCAGGCTCTCGCTTGTCTCGTCACGGTAGAAACGGGCATAGGGAACAAGCCGGCTCTTGTCGTCTATGATTGCAAACAGCTTGGAAACAACCAGCCTTCGTTCCTTTCCCTGCCCCACATACACCTTCGGGCCCACCATTGCATCCAGGTACCAGACCTGGTTTACATGCTCCATCTCAAGGCGGCGCATGTCCTTGTCGCCGGGGACCTTCCCCTTGGCCCTCTGGTTACGGAAGATCCGGTAGATGAGGGTCATGTCAACCACCTCCGAGGGCAGGAAGATGCCTTGTTTCTCGGCCATCCTCACCAAGGTGGTGATCTTGCATTCGGGATGTTGCTGGCGGAATACCAGCAGTGCCTGCTCGGTCTCGCTGCTGATTCTCCTGCGGCAGCCCTTGTCCGAACGGTCCTTGGGATACAGGTCCTCGATGTTCCTGTTCCTGCGGTAGGCATTCAGCCAGTTGTAAATCGTCGGCATGCTCACCGTCTTCTTGCCGGAGAACGGTATGTCGTGCTCCCTCTCGCAAATCTGGTTCGCCAGGCGTGTGATGTCCCCATGCTTCAACCGATCGTCGAGCAGAGGGAAGATGAGTCCGAAGCGGAACAGTGCTACCTGTTCCTTTTTGCTTGCATCCATGGGTTGGTACCTCCTGAAAGTTTGGTACCACCAGCCTAGGGGATACCCCTTGGGACATATAGATACAAACGTTGGTGGGCAGGCCGCTGCAAATGGATTCCCATCAATGAGGGATGTCTTTCTTGCACGATGATTACCGATGGAGGAGAGCTTATGCATCCCCTCAGCCTGGCCCTGAGCATGTGAAATACCTTCCCATGGTCGGGGAAGTCCGTATCCACCCTGCTCCTGTGGGAATAACTTCTCCACCAAGTCCTCTGCAAGTAGCCGGACACCCCAAGGACCGTGTTGAAATGGCCTTTCTGGAGCTTGTAGCCCAACAGGAGGCAGATGGTCTCGAGACTGAACAGCTTGAATGCATGGACCCAGCTGGGCAAAAGGGTGAAAGTCTTCCCACAGCAAGGGCAAAACTTCCGGTGGAGCCATACCTGCATACTGCTCAGTGACTGGTCTATGAAATAGCGTTTTCTCCACCCATGACCATGGAGCAGGTGATTACAGAAGATGCAATGGAAGATGCCCAGCATCTTGGATTCTGGGTGTTCCTTGCCGTCAACCACTTGCAATTGAGCCAGTTCAATGGCAATCTCTAAGAGCATTATTGCAACTTGGAGGGGGTCCTACTTTCCACGGAAGGCCCTCTCCTTTTCCTTTATAGGAGAATGTGCAACTAATGTACCATGCTTATGCAGTCCTTGCTAAAGCAATTTGCAATTTTCTGCTTTCTTCCTGATTAGATAATTTGCCACCTAACACCAGTCGGATATCAAGTTTGTAGATTG
>JALNYD010000292.1 GCA_023230025.1 Candidatus Cloacimonadota bacterium
CTCTAGTCCCACGGGACCTTAATTTAGATAGACTGGGGATAAAACGCTGATCTGAGTCCTGTAGGGACGAAAGTTCAGATAGAGAAAGGCAATGATGCGCCATCCGAGTCCCATCGGGACGACAGTTCAGATAGTTATATCCATGTCTATCTTCTGATTAGCTATATCTAAACTGCCGTCCCGATGGGACTAAGATGACTGTACGGCGCACGTTTCTATCTAAACTCACGTCCCTGACGGGACTCAAAACGCTATGTCACACAACGGGACTTAAAGTGCCATGTCACACAACGGGACTTAAAGCGCCGTGTCACACAACGGGACTTAAAACGCCATGTCACACAACGGGACTTAAAGCGCCATGTCACACAACGGGACTCAAAACGCCGTTTTACACAAGTTCTGCAGCCTTGTGCAACGGTCTTATGGCTATATCAAACCCAAGGTTGGGTTGCTGATGTTGATAGACATTAACGATCAGGATCAGAAAACCGCCCGGATTGGTGGGCGGTTTATAAGATATTTACAGAGCGAAGGGCTCTTTGCCAGAACTCGGTAGGAATTACTTCAGACGTAGTACTTTGCGAGTGCTAACCTGATCGCCTTGGTTTGCTTTGATGAAGTAGATACCGGAGGAAACCCGGCGTCCATCGGAGTCCTTTCCATCCCAAATGATTTCACTATTCGCGGGAGTTTCAAAGCTCTGCACTTTCTGACCCCGCATGTTATAGATTGAAAGTTTTACCGGTGCCTTGCCTGAAGACTGGGCTTTGATCCGGATATCGTCCACAAAGGGGCTGGGATAAGCCAGAAGTTTCAGGTTGGCCATAGGCGCACTGGGATCGTCATTGTCTGAGGTATAGGTTTCCCAAACATAATCAATGCGGTCATCATCGACAAACTCCGAATTGTAATAGGACTGATTGATCAGATAATCCGGCATCCCGTTATCGTCGTAATAATGCAGATACTTATATTCCGGTAGCCAGGTGGAATCCAGATAAACCTCTTCCAGGCGCTGGCTAAGTTTCAAGTTTGCGTCATATTGCAATGTGCTTCTGCGTTCCGGAATCCAGGCTGAACCATCCCACAATTCGTAGATCTCGGATGTTACCATACCCGGATAATCCAGGCCATCATCCAATACAATTGAGCTCAGACCATCAGAGAGATTTTGGATATAATCTGCACCAGTAGAGCTATCCTGAGCATGATATTGATATTGGCTGCGGCTTTTAAATGCCCAACTCAGAGAATCCGGCGAGATATAGGTGAGATCTTCAATAACTCTGCCCTGAGCGTCATATTCAAAGGTGCTGTGGAAGTAATGGACAATGCGTTCCTCCTCATCCTCTTCCCAGCCATAAGCTTCAAAGGTGTTGTCCGGACCATAAATCAAGTGCATTCTGCTCATCGGGATCCAATTACCCAGGTTTTCCAAATCCCCACCAAAGAAATAAATGTGGGTAATTCGATTCTGCTCGTCATAGGTGGCAACTTGTCTAAGCATCGGAAACTGGATTTCCATAATATTCATATAATAGATAGCGTCGGTGATTTGACCGGAGGGATTATACTCGAAATAAGCCACCATCATGCCGGGAATCCACATATTGAGTTCGAGATCGTAGGAATCCATATACAAAGAGTCCATGATCGTGCTTTGATTGTTTTGATAATAAGGAATCATGCGGGCTGAAGGCTCCCAAAGCTCGCCATTTTTGTAGCTGGTCATGCGTTCCTGCAGGCGCCAGGCACGGCTGTAATCCAAAAACGAATTGGGTGCGCTGGTAGCTTGGTAATTGAAGATGTTTCCCATAAGGAGAAACGGCATAACGATAAGAATTATCGGCAATAAGATTCTTTTCATTCTTCACCTCGGTGATGGCTATGTGTCAAATATATCAGGCTGGGGTTTACTGTCAACAATAAATCGCAAGTTTGATGATTTGGATCATACAGGGATTCGTAAAGTCTTTTAGATAGCATAGTGCCGATCATCCCCAAGTGCCAGATCTCGTAGCCTGGCAAAGGGCTGGAAGCGGATTATCCATTCAGTCCCAACTCCGCCAGTTTACGCGAAAGATTGCTTTGCTGCAAACCCAGCGCTTCCGCGGTTCTGCTGATATTGCCACCATGAAGCTTTAGTTGCAGACTTAGATAGCGGATCTCAAACTGACGTTTTTTCTCCTGATATTGAATGGTTTCCTGCCAGAAGCGGGCATCATCAGTATTTGCCGGATTGATCCCTGGTAACACCGGAATGATGTCCTCAGGCTCCAACTCTTCTTTATCACAAAGCAGATAGATGCGTTCCATGATATTCTTCAGTTCCCGCACATTCCCCGGATAGTCCTGAGCCTGCATGCGCAGCAAGGTAGCGGGTGAAAACACCTTGACCCGGATAGCCAGTTCCAGAGCCAATTCATAGGCAAAGTGTTTAATCAAAAGCGGGATATCGCTAATCCTGTCACGCAAAGGAGGACTGGTGATAGGCACTACATTGAGGCGATAAAAAAGGTCTTCGCGAAACTCACCTTTTCTGACCAGTTCCGGCAGATTCTTGTTGGTTGCGGCAATAATGCGCACGTCAATATGATGAGTCTGATTGCTGCCCACGCGCTCAAACTCTCCTTCCTGAATCACTCTTAAGACCTTGGCCTGAGCCGCCAGCTCCATATCGCCAATCTCATCCAGGAACAAGCTGCCCTTGTCTGCCTCTTCCAGCTTGCCTTTTTTGCGGGCACCGGCTCCGGTAAAAGCTCCCTTCTCAAAGCCAAAGAGTTCGCTCTCGATCAGTTCCCGCGGAATGGCGGCACAATTGAACTTCACAAAAGCCTTATCCGCCCGTAAACTCCTGGCATGAATCTGCCTGGCGATCAACTCCTTGCCGGTTCCGCTTTCCCCCTGAATCAGGATCTTGGCGTTACTGGGAGCTACTTTGTTGATCAGTTCCTGTAGTTTTTGCATTGCTGCGGATTCGCCGATCATCTTCCAGTCCCTTTCGCTATCAGCCTGCATGCGCATCAGTTTCAGGGACATGGCATAGAAATCCAGCGCTTTTTTGACCGTGATTTTGACTTTGGGCAGGCTAAGCGGCTTTTCCAGGAAGTCAAAAGCACCCAGTTTGATGGCTTTTACAGCATCGCTGATATTGCTGTTTCCTGAGATCATGATCACTGGAATATGAGGCAGGCTTTTGCGGATGCTTTCCAGGGCTTCAATGCCATTGCCATCCGGAAGCTTCACATCCAACAGGATCACATCGGGATCCACCTCCTCCAGCATGGTCAACCCCTCCTCAACGCAGCCTGCGCCATGACAGATATAACCATCATCCTCAAGAATATTACACAGGGTAATGCGGATGTTTTTCTCGTCGTCAATAACCAGGATGCTCATGCGTTACCTGCCTCGATGATCAGGATAAATTCGCTGCCTTCTGATGGTTTGCTTTTGACCCGGATGATAGTGGAATTGGCTTCGCAGAGCTTTTTCACCAGGGCCAGACCCAAGCCGGTTCCCTTGTTTTTCCTGGAGAAGTAGGGTTCAAAGATGCGTTGCAAATCTGCTTGATCAATGCCCTTGCCCTGATCTTTGATACTCAGTACGGCAAATGAACGCTCGCGATATAGCCGGACGCTGA
>JALNYD010000035.1 GCA_023230025.1 Candidatus Cloacimonadota bacterium
AAAGAGGGACAGAGATATTTTGGTGCCTTAAGGATGAAATATGATTGCTCGATCTGTAAAGAAACTTTTCTGGATCTGGCTGATGGTGCTGATCCTGCTCAACGTACCACACGTATCGTAGCTTTCCGAAGCTACGAAAAACCACACGTATCGTAGCTTTCCGAAGCTACGAAAAACCACTCGTAACGTAGCTTTCCGAAGCTACGAAAAACCACTCGTAACGTAGCTTTCCGAAGCTACGAAAAAGGAACAGAGATATTTTAGTACCCTAAGGATGAAATATGATTGCTCGATCTGTAAAAAGACTATTCTGGCTCTGGCTGATCTTCCTGATCGTGCTGAATGTGATACCCATCGGTAATGATGCGAACCAAAGTCTGAGCAGAAACAAGATCTTTCAGATACGTCTGGATTATTTTACACATGCTCTGATGATCCTCTGTTTTGCCTGGATCTGGCTTCTGGGCAAAATCCATCAGGTCAGTTGGTTCAAGCACTATGAAGCGTTTAAATACTCTTTAATCATCATCTATGCCGGGGTCATTTTGGAACTTCTGCAGATTCTGGTGCCCTGGCGTAGCTACAATCCGGTTGATATGGCATACAATATTATGGGGGCAGGGCTGGCAGCAGTGATAGTTCTAAGTTCATAGTTAACGGTATAGCAGATAGTTAGGGATTAGGCGTGCGTGGCAATTCTGACTATTTGCCCAAAACAGTCAGAAAAGCATTGACAAATATTCAAGCTTCAGCTTCTTTGTTCACATCGCTGCCACGTGCAGAGAAATATATTGTAAAACAAGAGGTTAGCTTCAAATCAAAATAAAGTTATGAATCAGACTCGAGAGAAAAAACAGATAATCCTCGATATAGCCACGAGGATTTTTTCACGTTATGGCTATGCAAAAACATCTCTGGATGAGATTGCTCAGGATGCCAAGATTGCCAAGGGAACTATCTACTATTACTTCCCCAGCAAGGAGGATCTTTTCCTCAATGTGGTAAAGGCACAGGCTCAACAATTTGTGCAGGAAATGCACGGAAGCCTGAGTAAGGTGCATGGATTTGAAAACAAATTGCGATACTTCATGCAAGCGCCCATGATCTATGTCTGTGAAAAAATGCCCTTGTGGGTGGAAGGTTTGAAAGCCATTCCTTTCAATTTCCAGCAACACTTTGACGGCTTCCGGGAAGAAAACCGGGGAAACATGTTGAGTTTGCTAATGGAGATCATCCATGAAGGGATCGAGCAGGGTCTGGTTTCCGATAGAATCTCTGCGGATCGTTTGTGCGAAGTTATTAATGACTGGTTTTTGATGGGGAATCTCTCGATCGTTGTAGTGGATTTTGATGAGCTGCTGTTGCGGATCAAGCGGGATCACGAAACGATCATGCAACTGATAATGTATGGAATTGTGAAAAGAGGTTAGATAATGAAGAAATGGATTACTATCATCCTTGCTCTGACTGGCTGCCTTGCTTTGGCAGGGATCACCCTGGATGAGAGCCTGGAGCTTGCAAAAAGAAACAACAACAGCCTGTTGATTGCAGCAGAAGAGGTCAATAAAGCCGAGGCGACCTATCGTGATGTACGGGGATCGCTTTTACCTCAGTTGAATCTGCAGGGTGGCTTCAATTTGAATACCACTTACCTGCCGGATTCTGCCACCGGAGCAATGCCCAGTGTCACGGACATGATCGATGCAGATACGGCAACCGAGAACGAAAACACCATTGCCGGAGCCCTGGATGGTATTATTGGCGGCTTGATCCCCAGTTCTCCACAGAAAGAGGGATCACTGGCCATGCAACTCAAGATGGATCAGGTGCTCTTTTTGGGCGGTAAACTGATTAATGGCATCAGGGCAGTGGATCGTTTTCGTAGTGTGCAACGCCTGAACTATGATGTCAAGGAACAGGACGTGATCCTCACGACTACGCAGGTTTTCTATCAGACTCTGCTGGCTGGCAAATTGGTTGAAATCCAGGAAGAAGGTCTGGCTACCGCGCAAAGGCATCTGCAACGAGTGACCTTGCTGAGCCAGGAAGGTCAGGTTTCAGAATTTGACCTGCTGAGAGCTCAATTGGAAGTTGCAAAGCTTCAACCTGAAGTGATGGCAGCCCGCAATCAGTATGATCTGGCTTTGGCTGCTTTCCGCAAACAAATTGGTACTCCGGATGACGACGTGATCCCCGAAGGCGAGTTTGTATTACCTTCAGTGATTGAGATGGAATTGGAAGAAGCTCAGAGACTGGGTCTGGCAAACCGCACCGAGCTGGAGCTTTTGGATATCGCCACTCAGATCAAGCAGATTCAATTCAATGCCGAAAAGGGCAACTATCTGCCCAATGTGGCGCTTTCTGCCTCAGCATCACTTTATACAGCGGCCGATGAATATGCCATTGAAGCGGATGATTTCGGTACTCAGTATTCCGTGGGAATAGGCTTTAGCCTGCCGATATTCACCGGGCTCTCAAATCGTTCCAAGATCGCTTATGCCAGGCATGACCTGACTCTTGCCAAGATCCAGCAACGTGACACTCAGGAGTTGATTGCCTTGCAGATCAAGCAGAACCATCAGAAGCTGCACCACGCCCTGGAAAACTATGCCCTGCAGGAACAGAATATTCAAATGGCACAGCGGAATCTGGAACTTGCTCAATTACGTTTTGAAAACAATGTGGGCATCCAATTGGAAGTATTTGATGCCCAGATCATGCTGTCATCTATCAAGCTTCAATACTATAATGCGATCTATGAAGTGATCGCGGCAGAACGTGACTTTACAAAATCGATCGGACAAAAACTGATCGCGGAGAGATAAATGAAAAAGAACATCTTGATACCCGTCCTTACCCTGAGCATGATACTGATCCTCAGTGCTTGCGGCAAAAAGAAAGACGAATCCAAAAGCATGGACCAACTGCATAGCCAGCTTGGTGTTCCCGTGCGCGTGGTAAGTGCCGAAAAGACAACTTTTGAACAAGTGCTGCGCTACAATGCCGTATTGGGCGGCAGTGAAGAAAGCACCACACAAAGCATGGTAAGCGACGTGGTGACATCCATCAAAGCCAAAGTGGGCGACCACGTAAATAAAGGGGATGTGATCATCACTTTCCCCCAAAACACTCCCAGCGCTCAATATGAACAGGCCAGCAGCGCTTTTCAAAGCATTGCTGCGGTTCATGACCGCATGCAAAGACTGTATGAGCAGAAAGCCATTTCCCTGCAGGATTATGAGAACGTGCGAACTCAGTATCTGGTAGCCAAAGCCAATCTGGAATCCAGCGAACAACTGATCCAGGTGAAAGCCCCTATCAGTGGAGTGATCACCAACATGATGGTAAATGTTTCTGAACGGGTGTTTCCCGGCAAAGATCTATTTACCGTTACTGCAGCTACCGGATATAAGACCACGATCATGATTCCTGAAACCGAGATCAGCAAGGTAAAGCGTGGCTCACGCGTGGTTGCCAAATGGGACGAGCACAGCATCACTGGCAGGATCAGCACTATCGCCATGGCGATGGATCCCGGCACCAAAGCCTTCCGTGTTGAAGCCGAGTTTGCTGGCAGAAACACCAGTGTGCCTTATGGCGTGACCGCAGAAATCGAGGTGGAAATCTCCCGCAAAGCCAATGTATTTGTATTGGAAAGACAGCATTTAGTCAAAGAAAACGGAGATTTCTTTGTCTGGAAAGCCGAAGCTGAAAAGGCGACCAGGGTACCGGTGGAAATTGGCCTCACCAACCAACTTGAATATGAAGTGGTCTCCGGCCTCAGTGATGGCGACATGATCATCACCGAGGGGATCAAATCCCTCACAGAAGGTGGGAAGATCCGCATTATCGAAGGGAGCTAAAGATGTTTTTAGCAAAAATCTCCATTGATAGACCGGTTTTGGTCACTATGGCCATCCTGGTCTTCGTGGTGTTTGGCGTCATGGGCTACTTAGGCATGCCGCTCAATCTGATGCCTGATGTGGAATTGCCCTATGTATCAATAATGACGGTATATTCAGGTGCGGGACCACGCGAAGTGGAATCTCAGGTAACGGACAAATTGGAGGATGCAGTTGCCACTGTGCCCCAGATTGACTACACTCAGAGCTATTCCATGGAGAATGTCTCCATCATCCTGGTTGCGTTTGATCAGGATAAAGATATCAACGTTGGTTCTGCCGAAGTAAAGGATAAGGTTGACGGCATACTAAATGAATTGCCTGATGGCATTGATCGCCCGTCAGTACAGAAGTTTGACTTCAGCAGTTTCCCCTTCATGGATCTGGTCTTGACCGGAGATATGGATCCGCGCGAACTCTACGAATTGGCTGATGGACCCCTGCGCGAACGTCTCTCTCAGATCAAGGGTGTGGCACAGGTAAGCCTTTCCGGTGGAGCCAAACGTGAAATCTCCATTCAAATGCCCGATCGTGTGGTCTTCCAGAACAATATATCGCTGGCACAGCTAAATCAGATACTCGCAGCGCAAAACCTCGATATGCCTGCGGGGAACTTCACTCAAGGAACTCAAGAGTATTCAGTTCGGATGAAAGGTGAGTTTTCCGATGTCAGCGAGATCGCCAATCTGGATATTCCCACTGCGTTTGGCACTGTCAAGCTGGGTTCTCTGGCAAAAGTGACCGACGGCTCGGAAAAGATAACTCAACGAGCCATCTATTATAACGCAGAGGAACAAAGCACCGATGATAACATCGTGCGTATATCGATTACCAAGAGCTCAGACGGAAACGTGGTTAACATTGCCGAGGAAGTACGCAAGGCCTTACCTGAATTACAGAAATCTCTGCCTGCCAATGCCCAGTTGAATGTAATCCGTGACGATAGCGAATTCACCCGTTCCACAGTGGCTGATACTCTCAATACGATTTGGATGGGAATCCTGCTTACCGGTTTGATCCTCTTTATCTTCCTGCACGATTGGCGCAGTACCTTGATCGTGGCTTTGTCAATGCCAATCTCGATCATCTCCACCTTTATCTTCCTGCAGATGGCTGGTTTCACGCTGAATATGCTCACTCTTACAGGATTCTCCACTGCGGTGGGTATTTTGGTTACCAACTCTGTGGTGGTGATCGAAAACATATTCCGGCACAAGGATATGGGAAACAAGCGTAAGGAAGCTGCATTTATCGGCACGGCTGAAATAACTGTGGCAGTGCTTGCTTCTACGCTTACGAACATCGTGGTGTTTCTACCGATTGCTTCCATGACATCCATGGTGGGCGGCTTCTTGAAGGAATTTGCCCTCACGGTTACCTTTGCTACGGTATTCTCGTTGATTTCAGCCTTTACCATTACTCCGATGCTGGCTTCGAGGATCCTTCCGGAAGCAAAGCATGAAAGCAAGTTTGGCCGCAAGTTCGATGCTGTTTTTGATAAGTTCTCTGATTTCTACCAACGCTTTATGTCAGCTGTTTTGCGCAGTAAATCCAGAAGCTTTGGCATTTTGGTGATCTCCGTTATGCTGTTGCTGGGCAGCTTCCTGTTAGTGCCTGGTCTTGGCTTTGAACTGATGCCTACCATGGACCAGGGTTCTGTATCAGTATCGGTGGAATTGCCGGAAGGATACTCTCTGGCAGAAACCGCCAAGGTAATGGAAACCATCACCGAAAGAGCCCGAAAGCATCCGGAAGTAACTCATGTGATCAGCACGATCGGTTCTCAGGGTTTTATCAATACGGGTACGAACCTCGCCAGTGCAGATATTCAGCTTAGCGATCGTGGCGAAAGAGAACGAAGCACCCTGGATATGGTCAATGTATTCATTCAGGATTTTGCTGATATTCCCAACGCCCAGATCAAGGTTAGCGATCAATCCGGTGCTGGTATAGGCGGCTCCGGCATCAGCTTCTACCTGCAAGGTCAGGATCAGGAAGTGCTGGACGAACTCAAGAACGACGTGATGGACAAGATCAGGGATATTCCTGGTTTGATCAATGTTGATAGTAGTTCACGTCCAGGCCGTACGGAGCTTACTTTGTATCCCAAACGTGACCGCATGGCAGAGATTGGAGCCACAGTCTATGACTTGGCAGTAGCGCTGCGCACAAACGTGGAAGGGATGGTCTCCACCTATTACCGCGAAGCCGGAAATCAATATGACATCAGAGTGAGCTTGAATGATGATGATGTGGACCACCCAGAGAAGATCCTCAACCTCAGCGTAATGATCATGGGTCAGCCCTATGTGTTATCACAACTGGTAGATGTGGATTTCGCTCCCGGTGTCAGCCAGCTCATCCACGTTGACCGGTTCAAGACCATTGAAATCACCGGTAATGTCACCAAAGGTTTCTCCTCCGGTCAGATCAATGCGCAGATCACCAAAAGAATGGATCAACTTGATTTTCCCTCCGGATACCAGATCGCCTGGGGTCAGGAAGCTAAGATGCTCAATGAGACCATGGCTGATATGGCTAGAACCTTCTTAATCGCTGTACTGCTAACATATATGCTCCTGGCAGCAATCCTGGAAAGCTTTGCACAACCGCTTATCATTCTGGCAACCATTCCGCTAAGCATCATCGGTGTGATTCTGGCACTCTTCTTCTCCGGCGTAGGGATCAATTTGTTTTCCATGCTGGCGATAATAATGTTGGTTGGCATTGTGGTAAACAACGCTATATTAATATTAGACTATGTTAATGTGAAGCGTAAGGAAGGAATGTGCTCACATGATGCGTTATTGGAAGCTGGGAAGATGAAACTGAAACCAATTATCATGAGTACCCTGTCTATAGTGATCGGGATGTTCCCGATGGCAATGGGGATCGGTGATGCGGGGCGTGAGTTCCGTATGTCGATGGGTATCGTGTCGATTGGAGGACTCATCGTTTCCACAATGTTGACTCTGATTGTGATCCCTGCATTCTACTTCCTGAGTACACATAACGAGCAAAAAAAGGAGATCTGTAATGAACAAAATCGTTAAGCTCACCAGTGTGGCACTGATCGTTGTACTTCTCGCAATTGGTTTGTCCGGTTGTTTTGGCAATTTCGCCGCAACACGCAAAGTGTATGATTTCAACAAGAGCTTTGGTGACAAGTGGGTCAATCAAATTATGTTCTGGGTCTTGTCATGGATTCCCGTCTATGGTGTTGCCGGCACAGCTGATGTCCTGATATTCAACACTGTGGAATTTTGGACTGGTAGCAATCCTCTCGCCATGGCTCCCGGTGAAGAAGTGATCAAATATGCTTCTGAGAACGGGAAAGACCTCAAGATTACTATTCGTCAAAACCAAATCCATGTTGAAGATCTGGCAAATCCAGGTCAGGATCTTGCCCTGCAATACAAGCCCTTTGAAAAATCCTGGTACTATCAGACTGAAGAAGGCCTGGTAAAGATCGCCACAATTTCCCAGGATCAGGCCAGTTTCTTCCGCCCCAATGGTAAAGCGTTGACTCTCAGCGCTACCATGTAATACTGATAAGGAATACCAATGATCTCAAAAGAAAAACTCGAAGCCGTACTTGACAAAGTACGCCCTGCCATCCAGGCTGATGGTGGTGATGTAGAATTGATCAATATCCGCGAAGATAATGTGGTGGAGGTTCGTCTCAAAGGCGCCTGCAATGGCTGCCCCATGGCTACCCTCACTCTCAAAGCGGGTATTGAACGCATCGTAAAGGAAGAAATCCCTGAGGTTGTGGAAGTAATCTCAGTATAACATCAAAAAATCCCCCCTGTCTCAGAAAGATAGGGGGGATTTTTTCTGTCTATTCTTAACTGAGCTCTAATCCAGAGATCACTAGTCCTGATACTTCTGAGTATGTTCACGATCCCGGATTGTAATAGCCTGATTGATCAGTGACACAAAGCCATTACGCCAGCCTTCGGTATCTTCACCAAGGCTGCTGCGTGCCATGTTTCGCACCATCTCAAAGTTAAGCTCTCCCTTGCTTTCACCATCGGAGAGGATCATACCAAAGCCAGCCACTGCATTCGCCCAGCGGAAGGTGTTGCTGCATTTTTCCCAGTGCTTTGCCTCTTTGCCGACGCTTACGTCCATCGGGCTGCTTACATCCTGATCCGGCTTTTTAAAGCGTAGTTTCACAGTTGCTAATTCAGGAGATTTGGCAATGCTGGTTCGCTGATACTTCAATTCATCCAGCTCGGCAATCTTCTCTTCGGAACCCGCTGGGATGATCTCGTAGAGTGCCGTCACTGTGTGTCCGGCTCCCAGTTCTCCGGCATCCTTGGTGTCATCCTTGAAATCCTCAGCTCTCAGCATGCGGTTCTCATAGCCCACCAGACGATAGGCCTTCACATGTGCAGGATTGAACTCGATCTGAAACTTCACATCTTTGGCAATGGTATATAGAGTTCCTGCCATTTGATTCACCAGCACTTTTTTGGCTTCTTCGAGATTATCAATATAGGCATAGTTACCATTGCCCTTGTTCGAAAGCTCTTCCATCCGGTTATCCTTATAATTACCCATACCGAATCCCAGAATGGTCAGGAACACTCCTTTTTTTCTGTAGCCTTCGATCATTTGGGTCAGTTCTGCTGTGGAAGATACTCCAACGTTGAAATCCCCATCGCTGCAAAGGATCACGCGGTTGTTTCCGCCTTCGATGAAGCTCTCCTCTGCAGTTTTATAGGCAAGCCGGATCCCTTCTCCTCCAGCGGTTGATCCACCGGCATTCAGACGCTCCAGGGCAGCAATGATCTTAGCTTTTTCGTTACCATCAGAACTTGGTAACACCAATCCTGCGCTGCCGGCATACACTGCTATTGCCACCTGATCCTGCGGACGCATTTGCCCGGCTAAAAGCTTCATCGATTCTTTGACCAGAGGCAGCTTGTTGTGGCTTCTCATGCTTCCACTTACATCGATCAGAAATACCAGATTGGATGGTGGAGCCTTGCTCATATCAAGCTCTCGCCCTTTGATCCCGATGTGCAGAAGCTGGCGCTGTTCGTTCCAGGGATTGGTGCCTAATTCAGTATAAACGGAGAAATCCTTGCCTTTCTCGGGCTCCGGATAATCGTAATCAAAGTAATTGATCAGTTCTTCGATCCGCACGGAATTAGGGCTGGGCAGTTGATTCCGATTAAGCATACTGCGTAACTGCGAGTAAAAAGCAGTATCCACATCAATGGAAAACGTCGATAGTGGCTGATCCAAAGGACTATGGAAGATGTTGCGGGTTAGAGCTGAATACTCCTCGGTGTTACCATCATCTGCATCGTAATGGTGCATGCTTGGAAAACCATGATTCTGATCAAACCTCATGTTCGGGTTAAAACTCATGCTCGAGGTTGCTGAACCAGCTCCGGCAACCATTCCCAAGCCGCCTGCATCGCTGGCGATGTAATCCTTGTGACCAGATCCCCTACCCGCTACTGAAAACCCCTCCACACCAGTAACAATGGTATAATTAGGGGGTTGTACCTGATTTGCATTGGGGTCAAACCCTCCCGATAATAAGCTGCTAATAGACTCTGCTGTGGCTTTTTCTGCAGATTCTTTCTCAGCTTTGCTGATCCTGGTCAGAACCAATTCTACTCTCTGTTTTTTGGATAAAGGCAATCTTAACCTATGTACCAAAACCTGATAACCGGGTTGCGATATATGTAACTCATAATCCCCAGCAGCCAGATCCTGGAGCGTGAAGATACCATTCGTATCAGTGGTAATGGATAACACAGTTGTGATGCCTTGAACGACGTCAATGTTTACATTGGATAGCGCTTTGCCATCCTGATCCTTCAAAATTCCGGTGCATACACCGGTGCTGCGAGACTGAGCGAGAATGGCGGTTAATAAGCCTACAACCACCATTAGAACAAACAATGTCTTTTTCATTGTTCCTCCATATTATGATCTTTACATAAGCTAAAGATTGTCAGATTTATGTCAAGCAATATTTTCGCGCCTCTACCTAAGATGCCGTGCCTCCCTCCTCATTGCTTTGCCTCAGTTTCAGCTCGAGTTCAGCCCAATATCTCCCCGTGTCAGGGGTGAATCAGAGGTATCGAATCCTATGGATTTCACGGAAAATGTCGTCCCGGGACTCAACGCGTATATATTTCCCATATTGGAATAAAATCTGCAACGTATGCAAGGAGTGATCACATACAATCACGCAAACCGTTTATAACAAGGGAACTGATTCACATCTGAGGGAAGGATGGAAAGTATGAAACTTGCAGCGTTAATCTGTATTTTCGCTTTGTTTTGTGGCATGGTGGGAGCTCAAACCGCCTATCGGCCAGAGGTAGATTTGTGGAAAGACCTTGATATCTGGCTGTATGCCGGGTATGGGGGCGGTTGGCTGAAAGAACACAAAATGATAGTAGCAACGGGAGGTCTGAGTGTGGATTTTAAGAATAGGATACGAATTAGCGCTTACGGTGTGACCTTTTGTGAATCCATGATGTTACTTACAGCTCCCAAGTATAGTTTCGATGGTCAGGGATTTCAGGTGGGATTGGTATTGCCGACAAGCAGAGTCAAGTTTACTCCCTCAATTGGTTATGAATATGGTGAGATGAAAATCGGTGAAGGGGAGCTGAATTGGAATTGGTTCGTTCATGAATACGACAGCTATCGGAAAGAAAAAATCAGCTACATACCATTTACCGTGGATATTCAAGTGGAGCTGTTCAGTTGGCTGGCATTGTCTGGTAAAGTGTATCATGCGGAAAATTCAGATTATCCGATGCAGGGCTTTATGTTCAACATCTGCCTGGGTAAAATCTAATCCAGTCCCTCTCGCGACCAGACCTATCTCATGCCTCAGCGCCCATTTCGCCGCGCAGCAGCCTATCTCGTTGCTCAGCAACCCATATCGTCACGCAGTGACCCATTTCGTTGCGCAGCAACCCATTTCGTGCCTCCGGCACCTATTTCGTCACGTAGTGACCCATCTCGTTGCGCAGCAACCCATAAACTTCATTCACATTAGTGCCGGTATAGCAGCCCGGGATGATGGCATCAATGGCTTTGAGGGCTGAGTAGGAATCGGAAGTACGGATTGCCTGTTCGGGATCGCATCCAGCAGTGATCATTTGTTGCCAGCTATGTTCATCTACGATGGCGCCGGCGGATTCTCTGATATTGTCGTTTCCATCGGTGGCATAGGCGACGAATGTCGTACCGGGCATAGCGCTGATCTCTTTTGCCATCAGTAATGCCAGATGACTGCAACGTCCGCCCTTGCCATTGCCGGAGGGCTTGAAAGTGAGCTCACCGCCAAAGAGGTAGATGCCGGGTTTGGCTTTGGGCAAATAGTTGCTGAGGGCTTTGGCAAAGACCCCGATATCCTGATTGATGAAGCGGGAGCTAAGGTGCACAGGCCATGGGCAGGATTGTTGCAGGCTTCTTCTTAGTACTTTGAGAAAGGCCTGGTTGTCTCCAATGATCTGGTGGGGGATAGGATTGCAGACGTCCTCGTCTGCATAAGCGACAAGGTCGCTTTCTTTTACGGAACTACGTTCCGTTTCGACACGGGGACGTGTCGAATCCTGCTGTGGATGCGACATCCTGTCGCATGATTGTGGATTCGGCATCTTGCCGAATGAGTTTATTATCAAACGTCTGGAAGACGTTTCCACACTTGACGTTTCCACCATAGACATTTCCACACTTGATGTATTCTCACTTTGCCTTTTCACACTCTCGGCGCTACGGCGAGCGCCGGTACTATAAAATGGACCACTGCCGATGATTGCGGGATCATTGCCTTCCACATCAGAAAGCAGATAAACTCCCCTAATCCGGCAATTGATATAGCTAATCGCTTTGCCACTCTTCACCTGTGAAAGCTCTCTGCGTTTCAGGTTGATTTGCCGGATGTCCAGGCCACTGCCCAAAAGAAGACGGTTGAGACTGATGATATCTTCCAAAGTGTGGCCATCTTCTGGAAGCTCGAAGAGAGCGGAGCTTCCACCGCTGAGAAGGATGATGATTTCGTGATCTGCGGGTAGCTTTTGCAGGTAATCCAGGATGGCTTGAGTGTGCCGGATGCTGTTTTCATCAGGCGCAGGATGCCCTGCTTCGAGGATTCGGATGTCAGGATTGCCGGCTTCGCCCAATAGGATTGCAGACGTCTCGTCTGCATAAGCAGCGTAGCTGCTTTCTTTTTGACGGAACTTCGTTCCGTTTCGACACGGGGACGTGTCGAATCCTAGGGAGGATTCACTTTGATCTTCTTGACACGAGACTTGTCGAATCCAGTGGAAGCGGCATCCTGCCGCTTTTGAACTTGGGCCGGGATAGAAGCCATATTTGGTAAGCACAGTGCAGGAGGCAAGCTGGTGGTGGCGCAAGGCCTGATTTGCCACATAAGCCATTTGCCAGGCAGCTTTTCCAATGGCCAGAATGTGCAGGGGCTTAGCGGTATCCAGCAGATTCAACCGCTTGACCAAAGCGGGATAAAGAGTAAATTGCTGCAGGCTGTTCTTGATGGCCTGAAGCAACAACTGGGCTTGCATCACGCCCTCAGATTGATCTTTATCCGGTTTTCCTGAGCTTTGGAGAGCAGGAAGAAATATTCCTCGTGATCCACGAGTTTTTGATCCCCAAAATCGTGCATCTTCAAATCCTCCAGAGTTGTGCTATAATGACATTCCTGAAGATAGTAAGGATCGCCGGGCAGAAGCAGATCTTGAATCTCATAGAGGTTCTTCCAACTCAGCATTTCTGGGGCAAAGGTGGTTCGGAACTCATATTCAACTCCGCTCAGACGAATGATTTCCATGCTGCGCATGATGGAATTGGGATCCACATCAGTCTGTGTAAGGGAAGGATAGAGCATCAAAGGCGCTTTGAGATCCATGGCAATATAATCCAGCACTCCGGCTTGAATCACTTTGCAGAGAACATTGGGCAGAGCGCCATTGGTATCAAGTTTGATCTTGAAACGCATGGCTTTGAGGATTTTCAGGAAGGGAATCAGATCTTCCTGCAGGGTTGGTTCACCGCCGGTAACAACCACTGCGCTCAATTTGCGCCGGCGCCGATATAGGAAATGCAAGACCTTTTCCGTATCCAGCAAGGGGCCAAAAGCAGCGGGCTCCACCAATTCAGGATTGTGGCAATAGGGACAGCGGAAATTGCAGCCTTGAGTGAAGATGATCGCTGATAGTTCCTTGGGATAATCCAGCAAGGAAAACTTTTGCAACCCGCCGATCTTCATGGCAGGGCCTGGCTCCGGGCTTTTTTGCCTTTCTTGATGAAATCTGAATCAAAGGTTGTGCGTAGCTTGAATTCTGCTTGTTTCCCTTCATTCCATTGAGAAACCGGACGCAGATAGCCCACGATGCGAGAGAAGACTTCACAGCTCTTGCCACAGGTGGGGCATTTGCTTTGTTCTCCAATCAGATAGCCATGGTTTGGACAAATGCTGAAGGTGGGTGAGAAGGTGAAATAGGGTAGATGGTAATTGTTGCAAACGCTTCTAACCAGATTCTTGACGCTTTCAGCGTGTTCCAGGCGTTCTCCGCCAAAGATATGCAGCACCGTGCCTCCGGTGTATTTGCATTGCAGATCATCTTGCAGATCAAGCACTTCAAACACATCATCACTATAATTAACTGGCAACTGCGTGCTATTGGTATAAAAGGGGGCATCACCACCGCAATTTGCGCATTTAATGCCAGGATGGTTGCGCCGATCCAGGATTGCAAGGCGGTAGCTGGTTCCCTCGGCGGGAGTTGCTTCCAGGTTGTAATTATTGCCGGTGAGATCCTGGAACTCAATCAATCGTTCACGAAGATAATCCATGACCTTCAGGGCAAAAGCCTGTGCTTTGGCTTGCCCCAGATTCATCCCGAGGAAGTTCTCACAGGCCTCATTCATGCCAATGATTCCAATCGTTGAAAAGTGGTTCTTCCAATATTGCTCAAAGCGTTCACGAATGTTTTTCAAATAGAAGCGCGTATAGGGATATAATCCGCTATTGGTATAGGTTTCCAGCACCTTGCGCTTGATTTCCAGGGATGACATGGCAATGGAGAGTATCTTCTGTAAGCGGGCAAAGAAATCCTCCTCGTTTTCCGCCAGATGACCAATGCGCGGCAAATTGAGAGTGACCACACCGATTGAGCCAGTGAGGGGATTTGCGCCAAAGAGTCCGCCCCCCCGGGCTTGCAGCTTGCGCGTATCCAGGCGCAGACGGCAACACATGCTGCGCGCATCATTGGGATCCATGTCGCTATTTACAAAGTTTGAAAAATAGGGGATACCATACTTGGCGGTTGCTTCCCAAAGATACTGCAGAGTAGGATTTTCCCAATCGAAATCCTTGGTGATGTTGTAAGTGGGAATGGGGAAGGTAAAGACGCGCCCTTTGGCATCTCCTTCGGTCATTACTTCCAAAAAGGCTTTGTTGATGATGTCCATCTCCGCCTGGAAGTCGGCATAGCTTTGGTCCTGAGCCTTGCCCCCGATGATGACGGCTTGATTCTTGTAGCTATCGGGAGGGAGCAAATCCATGGTGATATTGGTAAAAGGAGTTTGGAATCCCACACGTGTAGGCACATTTACGTTAAAGACAAATTCTTGCAGAGCCTGTTTCACCTCATCATAACTGAGTCCATCATAACGAATGAAAGGGGCTAGAAGAGTGTCAAAACTGGAAAATGCCTGAGCTCCAGCCGCTTCACCCTGAAGCGTGTAGAAGAAATTGACGATCTGTCCCAGCGCACTGCGGAAATGCCGGGCAGGAGAGCTTTCCACCTTGCCTTCGGCACCACAAAACCCAGTCAGGAGCAGATCCATCAGATCCCAACCCACACAATACACAGAAAGCTGCCCCAGATCATGAATATGCAGATCCCCACTCACATGAGCTTCACGAATCTCTGGCGGATAGATCTTGTTCAGCCAATAAGTCTTGCTTACCTCAGAGGCGATGTAATTGTTCAAACCCTGCAAAGAGTACGCCATGTTTGAATTCTCATTCACCTGCCAATCGAGTTTTTCCAGATACTGGTCAATCAACTTTACTCCTGCCGTGGAAACCATTTCCCGGATGCGGGCATGCTGATCCCGGTAAATAATATAGGCTTTGGCAGTTTTCTTGTAGGGTGAGGCGAGTAGCACTTCTTCCACAATATCCTGAATCTTTTCTACCTCAGGCAGCTCTTCAGTGATCATATTGATGGCCAGATTCATTACTCGAAGGGTCAGGTTTTCAGCAATCTCAGCTCCGAATTCACCGCTGGCTTCTCCAGCCCGATGGATGGCGCGAGTGATCTTGCTGCGGTCAAAATCAACTATATGTCCGTTACGCTTACGGATTTTGGCAAACATGGCAGCTCCTAAATATATCAAATCATTAACACGTTGTTATGTAAATGCTTAAAAGCCCGGACTATGGTTTTGCAATTCCGGCACTCAAGCTTCGATTTACATAAATATGGTCACTTAGCAATCTGTCAAGTTGATACTTTTCCACTATCCGGTTTTCGGCTGTTTTCGGTTGGCTGGGATTTTTCCTTGAATGAGAGTGTATTCTCGATACGCGGATTGATAGAAGCCTGATATGACTGATGGATTGACCATGCCGACTTTTTCTTAGCACGCAGATTACGCAGATTTACAATGGACTGTTGTATTATATCGGATTAATCAGTCTTATCAGTTCAATCTGCGTACTATTATCCTAAAACGCCAAAACCTAAAACGTCAGTTCGATCAGTCAGTAAAAATCAGGTTTCTACTACTTCAGCATAATCATCTTGCCGCTATCGCTATACGATCCACTGCTCAGCTTATAGAAATATACACCGGAGCCCAGTTCAGAACCGTGGGCGTCTTTACCATCCCAGGCCACACTGTGTTCTCCGGCCGATTTCACCGAGTTTTCCAAGCGCCGTACCATCTGTCCCTTGAGGTTATAGATCTCCAGGGTCACGGGACCTCGTTCTTTCAGGGAATAGCGGATGCTCGTAACTGGGTTGAAGGGATTGGGGTAGTTGCCTAATAGTCGGGTAGTTAGTTCCGGGCTTTGGCCATCGGTATTGCTCAGCGGGATGCC
>JALNYD010000036.1 GCA_023230025.1 Candidatus Cloacimonadota bacterium
AAGTGAACAAATCAGAGTTGCACAAATCAACCCTACCCTAAGATTTTGCTTGACCGATAGGCACTTACTTAAAATTATCAGCATAATCCAAAAAGCATGGAGAATATAGAGTTTATGAAGAGATACCTGATTCTTCTCGTCTCAGTCTTGCTTGCCATCTCTGCCTGTCAGAGTGAGAGTGCCCGGGCTGCAAATGCGAATAAAAAGTTAGGCACCAGGCAGAATCCGATCAAGATGTATTTTGTCCCTTCCCTGGAAGCCGGAAAGGTTGTAGCCAGTGGAGAAGCCATCGCGGCAGCTCTGCATGAAGCTACAGGATACCACTATAAGGTGGCTGTTCCCACCAGTTATGCTGCGGTGATCGAGGCTCTGGGCAATTATCAGGCCGATATTGCCTGGCTGCCCACCTATGCTTATGTATTGGCGAAACAGAAGTATGATGCCAATGTCCGGCTGATGACCGTGCGCAATGGTTTGAAGAGCTACCGGGGTCAGTTTGTGACCGCGCGGGACGACATTAAAAGTCTGGAAGATATCCAGGGGAAAGTAGTTGCCTATACCGATGCAGCTTCCACTTCGGGCTATATCTATCCTTCAGCTTTGCTAAAAGATAAAGGCATTGAACCCAAAGATCACCTCTTTGCCGGAGGACATCCCCAGGCAATTTTGGCTGTGTATAGCGGAAGGGCAGATGTGGCCTGTTCATACTGGAGTCCGGCGGATTCGACTGGGATGCCGATGGATGCAAGGGAAAAGCTCTATTCTACTCATAATGACGTATTTACGAAAGTACGCATTGTTGACTATACGGATTGGATTCCCAATGATACAGTTACCTTCCGCAGAAACTTGCCTGAGGAGTTGGAACAAGAGGTGGTGAAAGCGCTGTATGACTTTGCTCAAAGCGCTGCCGGGCAGGCGACCTTGAAGACCTTGTATGATGTGGATGGACTGGAACACGCTTCCGATGCAGATTACGATGTGGTGCGCAGTGCTCTCAAAGCCATGAATATGGATCCTGCTGAGATGCTGAAGTAATGCCAATTCTCGAAATCAAGCATCTCTATAAAAGCTATGACGGCAAAAGCTATGCCGTCAATGACCTCAGTTTTTCAGTGGAGGCAAATGACTTTGTAGTACTGCTGGGGCTTTCCGGCAGCGGAAAATCAACTCTTTTGCGCTGCATCAACCGCCTTATTGAACCCACAAGGGGTGATGTGCTCTTTCAGGAAGAATCCATTACAGCATTAAAGGGAACGGAGTTGCGGCAATATCGACGCAATATAGCGATGGTGTTTCAGCAGTTCAACCTGGTAAAAAACCTCAGTGTACTAACTAATGTTTTGACCGGGAGACTGGGTTATCACCGGATCGGCTCCGCCTTTACCAAAGCAGAAATCGAAAGTGCCATGCAAAACCTGAAACGGGTTGGCTTGCAGGATTTTGCCTCGCGTCAGGTCAAACAGCTTTCGGGTGGTCAGCAGCAAAGAGTGGCAATCGCCAGGGCTTTGATGCAGGAACCCCGGATAATATTGGCCGATGAGCCCGTTGCCAGTCTGGATCCTGCCACGGCGGATTCGATCATGCAGTATCTGGCTGAGATCAATGGCGAGGGCATCGCAGTGATCTGTTCGCTGCATTTTCTTTCCCTGGCACGGCGATATGGCAGCCGGGTTCTGGCTTTGAAGGATGGAATCAAGGCCTTTGAGGGTTTGCCGGCAGAAATTGACAAAGCACGGTTCAAAGCGATCTACGGCGAGGATGCAGAAGAAATCTGATTCAGGTTTTCAGGTTTTGAGGTTTTCGAGTTTTGAAGTTGTCGTAAGTTCAAAGATATCGCTACGATTCAAGCAGAAACCTGACCCGTGAAAGAATTGAAACCTGATTGTACTGATCAATGGGTTCAATTGATGTGAAGCCAGTTAAATCAAACGGATTACATATCCAGGAAATCTGTGTATATCCGTTAAATCCGTTAAATCTGCGTTCCATTTTCGCTTTTTCGCTTGACAAAAACTCCAGCGCTAAAAACATGGTAATACATATGACGCGAGGTGGAGCAGCTGGTAGCTCGTCGGGCTCATAACCCGAAGGTCGAAGGTTCGAATCCTTCCCTCGCTACCAATTTTGAGAGCTCCTTTGCGATCTCTCTTTTTTAAATAGAGTGTGGCGGTGTAGCTCAGCTGGTTAGAGCGTCGGAATCATAATCCGCAGGTCCGGGGTTCAAATCCCTGCGCCGCTACCACTTTTTCTGCGCCAGTAGCTCAGCAGGATAGAGCAGCAGCCTTCTAAGCTGCGGGTCAGGGGTTCGAATCCCTTCTGGCGTGCCAAATATTGATCTCTTTCTAGCATGGTGGATGTAGTTCAATGGCAGAGCACCGGATTGTGGTTCCGGGCGTTGTGGGTTCGACTCCCATCATCCACCCCATCTTTGAAAACTGATAACAGTTGCAACCGCATCGATTTCGGAAGGTCGATGCGGTTTCTTTTTGGGATTCGACACGTCTATTCTTTGGATTCGATACGGCGCGTCTTTCGATTCGCCACGTCTCTTTTTAGGATTCGACACGTCTCGTGTCGATCGAGGCCGCAGGCCGAGAAAAGTAAGCAGCTGCGCTGCTTCTGCAGACGAGACGTCTGCAATCCTATCCCCGGCTTTCATTGTCGGTGGCAAAAACCGGCTTGAACACCAAACAGCTAAGTGATGCAATTGACTATTCCCATAGTCCCGAAAAAAGTAAACAATGTTAACACACCATTGGTGACAAATGTACAGGTTGGATTTCCCTGAGGGAGCCGGAGCAATACTTCTAATAAACTGATGGGCATATAGTTAGTAGGCTTTAAAATAGCGCTGACCAGCTTAGGAACGAATCTTGCATATAGAATTAGCCAAGAACAACGCGTGAGGAAATCATGAACAAGAGAATTGCAATATTAGCCTGTATGATGCTTGTGCTAGCTGTAGGTTTGTTTGCCAAGCATGAAAAAGTACGTGACAGTTTTGATATATCGCCCAATCCGATGGAGCGAGTAACTACGATCTATTTACACTACAATACTCCGGTGACGGTCACCATTACTGTCGAGGACATCAATGGGAATCATGTCAGAACAATTTATAGCGGTCCCTGCGATAAAACTGCAGCTTTCACCTGGGAACGTGATGATGACGAGGGGACTTATGTTCCCAACGGCACCTATTATGTGACTGTAAACCACGACAGCCGTTATACTTCCACAAAGAAGACCCTTATTCTGAAGTAAGCCGGGTCTCGAATATTTATGACGAAAGACTACAAAAAGAAGTCTGTGCCGGGCTTCTTTTTGTTTTTTGCCGCAACTTTGCAGGAGGCTCTGCACCTTAGGTCAAACCGGCATGTTAGCAGCATGGTGATTTTGCGGCAGATCCTTTTTACTGGATATGAGGCATTGCCTTTGATCAGCTTTTTGGCTCTGGCCATAGGCGGCTTGATCATCCTGCAGGGCACCAACCTCCTAAGTAATTTTGGGCAGGGCATCTGGGTACATATCGTTTTGGTAACCGTTGTGGTAAACGAGCTTTCCGGGATTCTGACTGCATTGGTAGTGGTTGCCCGCAGCGGTACAGCTATTTCCACCGAACTGGGTAACATGAAGGTGAGGCGTGAGATAGATTTGATTGAGTCCTTCGGCATCTCACCGATCGGTTATCTGGTGGTATCTCGGATCATCGGCGTGGTCGTGGCCATGGTGGTATTGGTAGTATATTTTAATGTAATTGCGATTCTGGGCGGCTGGCTGTTTTCCCGCATCTTCAATCATCTGGAGTTCAGAGCTTTTATGAACGATTTTCTATCCATATTGAAGCTCTCGCACGTTGTCTCCAGCCTGATCAAATCAGTGGTGTTTGGCATCATCATCTCCAGTTTTTCCACCTATCAGGGAATGAGTGTCCGGCATGCCAGCACCGAAGTTCCGCAGCGAACCATCCGGGCAGTAGTGACTTCCATCTTTGCCATAATCGTCAGTGACTTGCTGATTACCTGGTTGTTTTGGGTGTTTAGATGAAGATAACCTTTGAAAATGTCAGCAGTCTGGAGGGAATCCGCAATCTGGATTTAGAGCTGGATTTGAGCCATGTGACAGTGCTGTATGATCCCTCCGAGATACTTTCCCATGCGATTTTGAATGCCATTGTGGGTTTGGACGAATTGTGGGATGGTCAGATTCTTGTGGATGGTATTCCTCATTGGCAGTATCTGGATCAGGAGCCTCAGGCCCGTAGTTTCGGATATGTGTTTGATGAGGGGATCATGCTTTCCAATCTTTCTCTGAAGGAGAATTTGATGTTGCCGCTGAGATGGTTGAATCCGGATTTGGATGAAGGGGAGACTCAGAAGATGATTGACAGTTGGATGCAGAGATTTGATTTGAACCTGGATCTTTCACAACGTCCGGTGGTCTATCGCCCTGGCGAGTTGAAACTATTGAGTTTTGTGCGTACCCTGATGATTGCTCCGAAGGTTTTGTTGATTGATGATCCATATTACATGCTCAATAAAACAGAGCGGCAGAAATTGTACAGGATACTGTGTAATCTGAAGAATAGCAATCCCATGTTGATTGCCAGTATTGATGATGATTTTGGGAGTGGCTTTGCCGATGAGATTATCGATTTGAGTGGCAAGCAGGGAAATTTGGTGTCAGTAGCAAGTCTTTCTTGACAAAATTGTGCCCTTCTAAAAGGCTTAATTCGTTTGGGAAAAAATATGAACTACAAGTTGAAACACACCCGGCACATAGTAACTCTATTCATCATCATCCCCGCGTTGGTGCTGATTACGACTGTCGTATTCATTGCGTTGAAGCAGAATTTGTTTGAAAAGCGTTTTCATTATCACAGCAGCCTGGAAAATGCCCTGGGGATATCCACGCAAACCCCTGTGTTGTATAAAGGTTTCGAGATTGGTCGAATCCATAGTTTTGAGCTCAATGAAGATGGCAGGATTCTGCTGGATTTCTATGTATTAAAGCGTTATCAACCCAATATGGTAGAATCCAGCGTGCTATATCGCACCACCAATCCGATTACCAGCAAGACCACCCTGGAATATGTCCGCAGTCCCGAGGCAAAGGAATTGTTGAAAGAAGGGGCTCACATCCCCTCCACGGATTTTGCTGAAGGCAGAGCCTTGCTGAGAACTTATCTGCCCAAAGCCAGCGATCCCATTGCAGCGATCATTGAAAACATTGAAACGCTCACCCGGGAGCTGAATCTGGATAACAATGCGGACAAGGGTTCATTGATGCGCATTTTGGTATCGGTGGCGGATCTATCGCAGAAAGCGGATAACACCTTGGATCTGCTGAATGCCAATCTGAACCAGATGAACACCTTGATATCAAATCTCAACAGCGATCACAATCCCGATGATGGAGTGATCCTGAGAATCCTGAATAATGTAGCCGATCTGAGTGAAAGTGTGAACGGTCAAACCGAGGAAATGGAAAGGCTTTTAGCCACTATCAATCGTGCTGCAGATAACTATGCCGATCCAGATAGTCTGATCATCAAGATGCTGGATCCCCAAGGTGATATGATTATCAATCCCTTGAGCAGCACACTGTACAACCTCAGCGCATCCCTGAAGAGTTTGGAATTGATCCTGGCCAGTCTTTCCCGCTCCAATCCAGAGCTAATGCTGATGATCAATAACCTGAACGAGACTTTGGGCAAAGCCTCAAAGACTCTGGATGGATTGAACAACAATCCGCTTATCCGTAAAGGCATTCCGGAATCCAGAATCAAGGCTTTTGCCCCCAATGGACGAATCGAGGAGTTGCCCGATGGCGAATAGACTGTTGGTGCTATTTCTCCTGATTGGGCTTTGCGCATGTTCCAGACCCCAAAAAGTCTTGCAACCTCCAGCCCGGGTAGCTGCAGATGCAACGCTTAGTCTGGCTCAATCGCTGGAGTTAAAACAGCGCTGGCAGGATGCAATCCAGACCTACCGCAGTGCAGCATCTCAATATGAAGCCTTTGGCGAGATCAGAGGTCAGGTTTATGCCTATGCAGGTCTAGCCAGAATTGCCTATCAGAATGCAGAATCTGAGGATTTTGACAGCTATCGGGAGCAGATACGGCTGCTGATCGAGCTGGGTGATCCTCCCAGTCAATATATAGCCGACCTGTTGGATATTTATTTGCTGGAAAGTCAGGGTGATTATGCGGGGATACTCCGGATTGCAGAAGACTCTTATGAATATCCCCTGCACATCCGAATGCAAATGCTAAGCCACAGATTGCAATCCGAATCCTATCTGAATCCCGGCTACACCAGCACCTCATACTCTGATCTGCAGCGACTCTCAAATCGATATCGCAGATTGTTGAAAAAGGATTTTTCAGCAGATCCCACTGTGCTGGCCAATGCAAATTACGCAATGGCTTATTACAATTATTTACACAGGCAATATAACGAAGCTCTGCGGCGTATTGATGCAGCCATTGATCTGGACTACCGTTATGAGAACTTTGGCGGTCTGGGCTCTGCTTATTGGTTACGCGGAAAAATCCGGGAAGCAATCGGGGAACCCACTTTGGCTCTGCATGACTATGTGAAGGCCAAGCACATCTTCAACCATTATCAGGATCCGGAGATGCAGAAACAGGTAGAATCTGCAATCACACGGCTACAAGGAGATTAAATATGAATATGCAAGGTAAAAAAGCCCTGATCCTGGGGATCGCCAATCGGCATAGTATTGCCTATGGGATCGCCAAAGCGCTTAAAGATCAAAATGTGGATTTAGCAATCTCCTATGCATCTCCCACATTGGCAAAACGGGTGCATCCCATAGCTGAGGAACTGGGTGTTGATCTGCTCTACGAATGTGATCTCAGCAAGGATTATGACATCAAAAATATGATCAGCCTTTTAGCCGAGGATTGGGATCAAATAGATTATATCGTTCACAGCGTGGCATATGCACCATCAAGTGAACTGAACATTCCCTTTCACCATACCAGCCGGCATGGATTCATCACCGCCATGGACGTTTCTGTGTATTCACTGCTGGCCGTGCTGCGAGAGGCTGAAGTGCTTTTGCATCCGGGCTCTGCAGCCATCACCATGACATATTATGGGGCTCAGAAGGTAGTGCCAAATTATGGGGTGATGGGAATTGCCAAAGCAGCATTGGAAGCTTCAGTGCGCTATCTGGCGCACAGCATGGGTGAAAAAGGAGTGCGGGTGAATGCCATTTCTGCAGGCCCCATACGCACCTTATCATCATCGGCAATTGGAGGCATAGCACAGATGCAGCGCAGAATCGAGAAGACTGCGCCGCTATCCAGAAACATTGAACAGGAGGATATCGCTAAAACAGCCCTGTATCTGCTCTCTGATCTTGCTTCGGGAGTAACCGGAGACATCATTTACGTGGATGCAGGAAGCTCAATTATGGCATATTAATGAGTATGAAACTATTTGAAAACGCCTCCCTTCCAACCAGTTCTAATGCCCTGAAACGGGTGAATGTATTATTTGATACCCAAATCATCAAGATTTCCAGTGATCCCATCCTGAGTGAAGAGGATCCCCAGGTGATTGATCTCAAGGGGAAAATCCTGCTGCCTGGTGCAGTGGATCCCCATGTGCACATTCTGGGCAAAAAGCAAGCCATGCCCGATGCCATCCGCAATGCCACCCAAAAGGCCATCAGCGGAGGCTGGACCACACTGGCAGAAATGAGCTATCACAGCGAAGTTCCCATTTTCAGCAAGCAAGACCTTGGCAAGATGATTGCCTTAATCGCAGAAAATGCAGCTTGTGATATGGCTCTCTGGGGCAACGTTGACATCCTGGATTATCCCTATCATGCTGAAGCCGCTCAGGAGCTTTGGACCAAAGGCGTGGTAGGTATAGCGCTGATGGCCCCATCCCCCAATGCAAAGATCCAGGAACTTTCCTTTACGGAAATGATGGATTTGTTTATGGATATCTATGAAAGTGATACGGAGTTTGCCTTTCAGGGTTATGACTTTGAAGCTCACGATAGCTATACAATTGGTTCCCAAATGGATGGGATCAAAAAGATCTTGCGCAGAATGCAGGAAAACCCGATCCACATTCCCCGCATATCTCACTTCCCGGTGATTGAGTTTATCAATACAATTTCCAAACGCAGCGATATCTCCTTTGCGATCAGCATGCAGGATCTGATGTACCTATTGGAGCCAGAATATTTCAGCTCTCCCTGGAATACAGATTTTGCCGAATATAAAGATCTGCTATTTGAACTGCTAAGGACAAATAAGATTTACCTGCTTTCAAACGCCACCGGGTTGCCGGATGGAGATTGCGAGCTGTTTCAAGGCAGCAGCCCAGAGCTGATGAGCCACAGTTACCATTGGGTGCTGTCCCAGCTTTGGAAACGCCGAAAGATTCCCCTGGCCACTTGCATCAAGATGACCAGTGAAAACGCCGCCAAACGTCTGGGGATATATCCTCAGAAGGGATGTCTGGAAGCTGGATCGGATGCAGATTTTGTAATTTACGATCCTGAGGGAAATCAGAACATCATCAGTTCAAACGGCAGCAATATGGAACTGATTGGCAAGATCGATAGCGTGTATCTGCGCGGTGAATTATGGGAAGCTGGACAAGCACCTGCGGGCAGTTTTATCGCTCGTAGAAATAGTCCCAAGCGACGCCATAACAACAGCACCTGGATTTAAAACGATAAGGATATAAACGAATGAATGAAACACTTGAGTACCTGAAAGCGGCTCTGGATAAGCATCCAGGCTTGAAGTATGAGCTGGAACTCAGCTTTTGGCAAACCGACTTTCTCCGCTTTTACCAAAGCCAGACAAACTATAATATCAGCAAGGATATGCACGCTTTAAATGCTACTATCTACAAAGGCAAAAGATCATATAGCTTTGATATTGACGCTCCCAGCATTGATAAGGTTGATAAAGCCTTGCAGGACGCATTGCAGATTATAGATTCTTTGCCGGAGGATCCTGATTTTGTGGATCTGGAAACCGATCTCAGTATGGCTGAAGCGCGTCAGATCACAAACAACATCGAAGCCATTCCCCTGAACCAGAAGACGGAGATACTTACCTCATTGGCTCAAAGCGCCAGCGAACATGATTTTGAACTGTATGGCACCTTCATCTGCAACTACAGCGGATATCGGATGATCAACAGCAATAAGATTGACAAATCCACCGCTCAATCGCCTATCTATCTTGAGGTGAAGGCAGTGCATAATAGCTCTCAGGTCACCGTTCTGGAAACCTTTGGGGGAGATAATTTCAAGCTCTTTGATCTGGAGGCCTTCCGCAGCCGCCTGCTTACCAAGATAGCCTATACCAATAATCCGGTGATCGATGTAGAACCAGGTGAATATGAGGTGATTCTCGCCCCTCGCTGTGTGGCGGAGTTTTCGCAATATCTGGCTTATGCCATGCATGCGCGCTCTTTGGATCAACACAGCAGCTATTTTGAAGGGAAAATCGACCGCAAGGTCTTTCCAGAGTGGATAAACATCAGCGATGATCCCACTGATCCTGAAATGATCCGCAAGGATTACGGCTCTAATGCTCACATCTATCGTCCCCTCAAGCTGATTGAGCATGGCTATTTCCGCAACTTCCTTTGTAATCAATACTATCACCACAAGCTGGGACTGCCCAAGAATGGAAATACTGCCAGTTGCTTGAAGATCGCTCCCGGAAACTCCAAATTGGATGACATGATCTCCAGGGTCAAAAAGGGATTATACATCTCCAGCCTGCATTATATGAATATGATCAATGCCAAGCAAACTTCTCTGACCGGGCTAACGCGGGATGGCACTTTCCTGATTGAAGATGGCAAGATCAGTGCCGTAGTGAACAACCTGCGTTTCACCGAAAAGATTTCTCGCATCCTTGAAAACGTTATTGAGCTGGAAGATACTGCTTACACGATTCCATTCTCGGATAATTATGCCAACTTCGATGTTGATACCGTGAAAGCACCTCACGCCAGAGTGCGTAATTTTAACATAACATCATCCACCAAGACCATTTAGGATATATCAGATATGGAACAGAAAATCAAAAGCATTATCGCCAGATTGGACAGCTCAGAGATCGCCTTTGCGGATGTACGCATTACTAATACAGATTATGAAGCCATCGGCTTTGAAAATGGCAGTTTGAAACATTATGGCAATTCTGCCGGATCTCCGGCAATCGGAATCCGGGTATTGATCAATGGTTGCTTTGGCTTTGCCGGATCCAAGGATCTCAGCGAAGCATCAGTGGCACGTTTGATCACCAAGGCAAAGAACAACGCCATCCATGGTGCTCTTTTCCAAAAAGAGAAGCTCAGCTTTCCCCCCTTGCCTGCCAGCATCTGTGAATACATTCATCAGCCTCAGATCGATCCCTTCACGATGTCCAAAGCAGATAAGATGGATTACCTGAACAAGCTCGCCAATGCCATCAAACCGGCAGGAAAGATAGTTCATTCCTATGTGATGGCAGAGTTTGAGCGGCAGGAAAAGTATTATGCAAATACCGAAGGCAGTTATAGCCATACAGTGGTTTACAACACTCTGCCTGTGATGGGAGTGATTTCTGCCGATAGCGGGCAAATCCAAAGTCGCACCTGGCCAGGTCACATGAGCGCTGCCAGAGCAGGATTCGAGCTGTTTTATCAACACCAGTTTGGAGAAAACACTCAGCGCATCATCCAGGAAGCTACCGACCTGCTTGATGCTCCAGAGATCGACGAAGACCGCGCAGATATCATCATTGGTGGTGGCCATCTGGCCCTTCAGCTTCATGAATCTGTGGGGCACGCCACGGAGGCTGACCGCATCTTTGGTCAGGAAATCTCCTATGCTGGAAAGACCTTTGTCAAGCCCGATATGCTGGGTAGATTCCACTATGGTTCCGAGATTCTGAATATCTACAGTGATAGCACCGATCCGCGAGGAATGGGTTATCACCCCATGGATGATGAAGGAGTTCCGGGGCGCAAGGTGGATATCATCAAAAACGGCATTCTGGTGGATCAGCAAACTTCCCGCCATATTGCTCACAAACTGGGTTTACAGCCCTCCTCAAACATGAAGGCTGCCTTTGCAGATGATTTCCCGCTGGTGCGGATGACCAATCTGTGTATTGCTCCCGGAAAGGGCAGTCTGGATGAACTGATCAGGAATACAGAGCATGGTTACTACCTGGATTTCACCAAGACCTGGAGTATTGACGATAATCGCAACAATTTCCAGTTTACAACTGAGATAGGATATCGCATTGACAATGGTAAAATCACTGGCCTGGTAAAAGAACCCACCTATTATGGCATTACCCCAGAGTTTTGGAATGCCTGCGATGCCATTTGCGGAGAAGAAGAATGGGCATACCACTCCACCTTCCACTGTGGTAAAGGTGAACCAGGGCAGATCATGCGCCTCTCCCATGGAGTAGCTCCTGCCAGATTCAAGAATATCAACGTTAGCGTGAAGTTATAGCGCTCAAGTTCCGGAGTCTCGATGCCAGATCTGCGGCAAAAGCCTCATCGCTGGCATCGGGATTGCGGGTTGAATACCATATCTCACAAGGCGCTAAACCGCATTCTGCACAAGTTTCAAAGCCCTTCTTTACTACACAGGCGTAGATCGGGCAATGACTGCTGCCATAGAACTCAGCCCAGCTTACCCGACCCTCCAGCTCGTTGCACCCCGCACATTCAGTTCCAAAGGCCCTGCAATCACTTGCGCAAATCACACCGCATTTACTGATCATTGTTTTCCTCATTCATAGCTGGTAAAGAAAAATAGAATGTGCTGCCAATGTCTGGCTTACTTTCTGCCCAGATTCTACCACCATGGTTTAGTATTATCTTTTTGCTGATTGCCAAACCAATCCCGCTGCCTTCTGCACTCTCAAGATTGTTCAGACGTTTAAAGGGAACAAAGATTTCCTCAGCCTGTTCTGCCGCAAAACCCACTCCATTATCTTTCACATAATAGACCAATTCCTTGTCATCAAAGACACAACCTACCTCTATCGATTTTTCACTATTGACGCTGCTGAATTTAATGGCATTCTCCAGCAAGTTCTGCCACACCTGCCCCAGCAGCGTTGAGTCGCCCCAGGCACTGGGCAGGGGGTGAAGATCAAGAACAAAACCGTCGTGCTCCAAGTTAAACCAGATTTCCTGTACCAATTCATTCATATCGAAGTTTTCAGCTTTGATCCCATCCGGACTCAGTTTTGCCAAATGCAGCAGTTCCATGATCAGCTTATCCATGCGTTGGGCAGTACTGCGAATATTGCCCAGCAACTGCCGCCCCTCTTCATCCATGTGATGGGCATAATCCTCGGCCAGAGCTTCGCTGTAGCCATGAACCAGTTTCAAGGGTGATCTCAAATCATGAGCCACTGAATAGGAGAAAGCTTCCAATTCATCCAAAGCGTTTTGAAGCTGAGCTGTACGCGCAGCCACAGTGCGACTGAGTTCGTTGGAATGCTCCCTGATGGTTTGGATCAAACTGATATGGTTCAATACGATTGCCAATTGATCAGCAAAGTCCAATGCAATCTCCAGGTGCTCATCTGTAAAGAAATCCTCCTGGAATGAACCAAACCATAAAAAGCCCAGCAGCTTATCCCGCACGATCAACGCATTGTACATAAAGGATTGCAGCCCATCCTGAGTCATCCTGGAGCGCACCGGCATTTTGGTACTCTTGATTTCAGGGCTGCTAACAATCTGCCAGCGGTTCTTTGCCAGGTGTTCGATAAAGTCCATATCCGGAACATGGAACTGGTGATTGTGCAGATATTCAAAGCGATTAACAGGCTTTAATATCTTGATCAGCTCTACTTTCTTATCTTGCAACATATTAATGCTCAACAGGTCATATGGGATTAGCTGCTGAAGTTTTTTTAGAACCTGATCGCAGGTTTCATCAAAGGATAGGGTCTCCAACACGATGCCATCCAGCTCCCGTAGAATCTTCAGACGAAAGGCATAACGGTTTCTTTGCTCTTCCGTTTGCACCCGATCCGTTACATCACGCAAAGCCGCCAGCATCCCTTGTAATTTTCCGTTCTCGATCAGCGGGGTACTGCTTACTTCTACCAGATGAATCTTGCCTTGCTTATCATAGATTTCCAGGTTAAAGAGTTTCGAACTCAGATCTCCATTTGTTCTATTTTGCTTGTGAATTTCCAGTAACTCATGATACTGTGGCAGGACGTAGTCCTTTGCCAATACAACGTTTATATCCTCATCCATAATCCCAAGCAGTTCCTGAGCTTTCCGATTCGCAAAGCCAATTGTTCCATCCAGGTTCCTGATCAGGATGATATCATTGGAAGTTTCTGTGAGCAGGCGATACTTTTCTTCGCTCCTTTGTAACTTCTGCTGTTCTTCATAGCGCCTGATCCTGCGAGCAGCCAATTGCCCCATTAGCACCGTGCCCAGCGGGTAGATGATTATCACGGGTAAAGTGATCGTCCGCACAATCATCCATCGGATATCCGCCGGCATCAGCAGCATCAAAGCGATCATCGTGATATGATTCAGAATCCCCAGGCTGTAGAATTCGGCAAAGCCATAGGGTTTCTTCCAATAGCGATGAATAGCCCGGAAAATGAAACCCCAGGCGATGGAACTGATAATTGTGGAGCACCCTGTGATCACCCCATCACCGCCCATCCACAAACGATAAGCCAAAGCCATTAGCATGGAAACGACGCTGGGTACAACCCCAAAGAACATTACCCCCACACTCAGAAAGATAGTCCTGGTATCAAAAACTACCCCCGGGCGCATAACCCAGGGATTCATCATGATCCCCAAAGTGATGGCTCCCAGAATAAAGCCAGCCAGAATTTGTTCCCAGAACTTTTCGGTGTGTGCATCGCGGGATATCACATCAAAAACCACTACCAGACTCAGCAGCAGTGCTGCATTATATAGCATGCTCACAAAAGCTTCAAGTACCATGCACTACTCCTTTGGAACAATTCTCTGTTACAACACATCAGAACTCGTTTGCAACCAGCACTTGGGAGGTTGCTACCTAAAATCATATATATTATAGTCAGCATCTGTACACTGGCAAGTTAGCAGCTCTTTTGCAAAATCGACAATTTGCTTTATCTTGTACCCAGATGATTAGTTAGCCAAAGGAGGTAAAAATGCTTACAGATCTGGAGATAGGACAGCTCACCAAGCTGAAAAACATCGACGAGATAGCCGCAAAGATCGGCTTGAGCCCTCAAGATATTGATCACTATGGAGATTACAAGGCCAAAATCCGGTATTCTGCGCTATTTGCCAATGAAAACAACCCCATGGGTAAGCTCATCCTGGTTTCTGCGATTACACCAACCCCCGCCGGAGAAGGCAAAACCACAGTGTCAATTGGTCTTTCTCAGGCCATCAACCGCCTTGGCAAGAAGTCAATCGTGGCTCTGCGTGAGCCCTCCCTGGGACCTGTGTTCGGAATCAAGGGTGGAGCTGCGGGGGGAGGCTGGAGTCAGGTGCTCCCCATGGAGGATATCAACCTCCATTTCACCGGAGATTTCCACGCAGTAACCGCTGCAAACAACACCCTGGCTGCTTTGATTGATAACCATATTTACTTCGATAATGAGCTAAATATCGATCCCCGCCGCATCACATGGAAACGTGTTTTGGATGTGAACGACCGGATGCTGCGTAATGTTGTGATCGGTTTGGGGGGCAGCAAACAGGGTTTTCCCCGCGAAAACGGATTTGATATTACTCCTGCCAGTGAGATAATGGCCATCCTCTGCCTTTCCAATAACATGGACGAACTCAAGGAGCGCATCGGCAACATCACCTTTGGCTTCACCTATGAAGGTGAGCCGGTGAAAGTCAATCAATTAAAGATTGAAGGTGCCATTGCCGCATTGCTCAAAGATGCTCTGAAACCAAATCTAGTGCAAACCACGGAAAACACACCCGCTCTTGTGCACGGTGGTCCTTTTGCCAATATTGCCCAGGGTGCAAATAGCGTTCTGGCTACCAAAACAGCCCTGCGTCTGAGCGATTATGTAGTTACAGAGGCTGGCTTCGGTTTTGATCTTGGAGCAGAGAAGTTCTTTGATCTGGTCTGTAAATACGGTGGATTCTGCACCAATGCAGTGGTTCTGGTAGCCACAATCCGGGCTTTAAAAGTACATGGCGGCGTGAGAGTAAAGGATCTAAACACACCTAATCCCCAGGCTGTCACCGAGGGCCTGGCAAATCTGGGTAAGCACCTGGAAAACATCCATAAATTCGGCATGAAATCCATTGTCGCCATCAATCGCTTCCCCAGCGATACCGAAGAAGAGCTGCAGATTGTTCAGGATTTCGTTCATCACAACGGATTTGAAGCATCCGTGGTGGAGTATTTCACCAAAGGCGGTGAGGGTGGCATCGAATTGGCACAGAAAGTTGTGCAAATGGTGGATGAGGACGTTTGTCAATATCACGGTTTATATGATTGGAACAACCTGGTTGAGGACAAGATATTTACCATCGCAAGTGAGATTTATGGCGCTCAAAAAGTGGACTATACAGCAGATGCCAAAGCTGATTTGAAGAAGATCAACAAGTATGGATTTGACAAACTGCCCATTTGCATCGCCAAAACCCAAAAATCCCTCTCGGATAATCCAGAGCTAATTGGTCGTCCAAAGGACTTCCTGGTTACTGTGCGAGAGATCGTAATCGCCAGCGGGGCGGGTTTCCTGATTCCCATTACAGGCGAGATTATGCGCATGCCAGGATTACCCAAGAAGCCCAGTGCCGGGGCCATTAATGTTGAATCGGATGGAAACATCTCTGGCCTGTTCTAAAACATCTCTCACAGGGAGGAGTTTGATCCAACTCCTCCCTTCGATTATGTAGCAGAACTGGATTGAACTGCCTCCAATCCAGTTCCGGACAGTTATTGCAAATTCTCACTTAAAACTTCAAAGAACAATTAGTCAGACATG
>JALNYD010000293.1 GCA_023230025.1 Candidatus Cloacimonadota bacterium
CTCCCAAATGCGCAAAGCCGTTTTGAACAGTGTTTTCTTCGATATCAATCCGGCTTAGGGTGCGGGATTGAGAGTTCACCACATAAATCACCTGAGCCATCAGAACAAGCGGACTCAGCAACGCTATTACGATCATAATTACTGTGCGTTTCATATCCTTACCTTTTTTTTGTTATACAAAGAGTTAAAGAGATCAAGAGTTTTCAATTTTGAGATCTGCGCAGATCTGCGGTTTTGATCTGCGTAGATCTGCGTGAAACAAAGCGCTACCGCGAGCGCCTGTACTTCTAATGTGCGTTTCATATCCTTACCTTTTTTTGTTATACAAAGAGTTAAAGAACCAAAGAGTTTTCAATTTTGAGATCTGCGAAGATCTGCGGATTTGATCTGAGCAGATCTGCGTGAAACAAGACGCTACGGCGAGCGCCTGTACTTCTGATGTGCGTTTCATATCCTTACCTTTTTTTGTTATACAATGAGTTAAAGAGCCAAAGAGTTTTCGATTTTGAGATCTGCGCAGATCTGCGGTTCTGATCTGCGTAGATCTGCGTGAAACAAAGCGCTACCGCGAGCGCTTGTTCTTCTAGTGTGCGTTTCATATCCTTACCTTTTTTTTGTTATACAAAGAGTTAAAGAGCCAAAGAGTTTTCAATTTTTGAGATCTGCGAAGATCTGCGGTTTTGATCTGCGTAGATCTGCGTGAAACAAGGCGCTACGGCGAGCACCTGTGCATCTCACCCAGCGCATAACTAAGCTTCAATCCACATGCCCAATTGAATCCCGGCTGGGGAATATAGGCATAGATCTGATACTGTTTGTTCAAAAGATTTGCCAACTGCACCTGAAACGCCAGCTCAAATCTGCCAAGAACAAACTTCTGCATTAGATCCAGATCCACAACGGCAAATCCTGGCAAGGGCTCAATCAGATTGTCCACCGTGCTGTATTGTTCGCCGGTATAAGTCCATTTAAGAAAGCAGGAACGGTTTTGATCTGCATATTTGATCCCCACTTGAGATTTGAGTTTGGGTGTATAGGGCAGATACTTGCCATAGCTTGCCGTAGCAACACCATCCTCGTTCAGGGAATAGTCCTTCGCCTGGGTAAAGGTGATGCCGGCATCCAGTTGTAACCAGTTCATGAGCTTCAACTTGCCACTCACTTCATGGTTGATGATCCGTGCCTGCCCCACATTGAAAGGTTTCCAGATACTGCCAAAGAGGAATACCTGCCGCCATTGGATCAGGTTTTCAATCTCGTTGTAATATCGGGCGGCTTCCAATTCCCAGCACTCATGTTCAAGCCGGGCACGCAGGCTGTAGGACTGAGAGTTTTCGTTTTTCAGCTCTGGATTACCCTGAGTTTCGCTATCCCCTATCCAATACATATCATAAAAGGAAGGGAGTGAAAAGGCAGTTCCATAGCTGGCCCCCAGGCTGTATTTCAGTTTTGACTGATAGCTGAAATCCTGCTCCAGACGCCAGGAATCATGGGAATTCTTGTTCTCAAAATCCCTGCGCAGACTAAGCTGAGAACTCCCCATGATCCAGGACAGATAGTAGTCCTGTTTGGCGCGAAGGCCAAAAGCCAGGTTCTCCCGCTCCCCGTGAATGGTGGTGGAACCTGCTTGCCCATAGCAATTGTATTTCTTGAAAGCATAATGCAGCCGCTTGTATTCGCTGATCAATTCTGCCGAACTCTGCTGCCACAGCCAGGAAAGGCGGTTCTGAACTCCCAGATTGCTTTGATCCTGAGTATAATGACTGGGATTGATGGGATTTGTGGAGGCCAGATTCATAAACTTGCTCCCATCGCTCTGATAGAACAACTGAGTTTCATTGCTCAGATACTTCCCCTCCCAGTTATGCCGGAGGCTGTGATACCAGTTTTCCCCACTCATCCGCGAGTCATCATAGAGATCCAGGAAGTTTATCGGTCCCGGCAACTGCCGGATGAAAGAGCTTTGACTAAGGGTGTATTCCAAGCTTTGACCACTAAAGTGAACATTGCTCTTCAGAAACACTTTGTCTGAGGTTTTGGCATTGTGCCTGCGCTCAAAATCAGCGTCCTCATCCCACCAGGCTTCATAACGAAAGTCATTCTCTGCCTGATAGTGTTCATAGTTTGCGTTCAGAGTCCAGTTGTGCTGCAGCAGAGAGAGCTGATACTGCTGACGGTACATGCCAAAAGAACCTGCGGTGATCTCTGTCCCTAGTTCTGCCCTGGCCATGCGGGCAGAACTCCTGCTAATGATATTCACGATCCCGCCAATGGCAGAAGAGCCTCCATAAGCCGAAGCATTACCCTTGATAATCTCAATCCGCTCAATCTGTGATACCGGGATTTTGCTGAAGTCAAAAGCTTCACCCCCTACGTTCAGGGCGATTCCATCCAACATTACCAGCGTGTGCCGGGATAGTGATCCCAAAAGCGATAGGGTTTGCCGATCCCCCAATAGCTGATTATCGGAACTGCTGAAAGAACTGCTTTCCAAAAGCAGATTCGCTGCTCCCAATGCCTGAGCATTGGTATCTGGATGGATAACGTGTGCATCCAGGGCGGGCACTTTGCTGCGATATTCCAAGGCTCGAACCCGGATCAGAGGAAGCAGCAGATCCTTGCTTTGCAAAACCACTCTGCGATCATGTATTTGATTGAAATCAAGCTGGAGGATCTCATATCCCAATCTGGAGAACTCAATGGGGCTTTGATTGTCCCGAATCTTCACCCAGCCCTGGGCATCGCTAAAGCGAATTTCTCTGCCCTGCACCACTTTCACGCTTTCCAGCTCTCTGCCATTCTCGTCCACTATCTGCACCTGCACATAGCCTCCAAACAGAGAAACTGCAATCAAGCTAAGGAATAGTACAATCAAACATTTGCGATGGCAATTCAGAATTGCCAGATATAATCCGGGAATCTTCATAACTCCCCGACTCATAAGTCTTTGCATATTGTTCACCTCATTAAGATTGTGACTTGAGATGAACTCGCCTGGTCGGGCAATCCCTCACTCCGTGGATTGCTTCGATACTTGCTGGCAGGTTTCCTGGCTCGCAGCGGTTTACCTTTTCGGTTTTTGCTGTGCCTTCCCATCATTCGACAGTGACACCGCAAACCATTTGCTGCATACAGTGGCGGAGGCCGCTTCGCTTAAACGAATTCCCTATTACCTGTGTAAGCACCATCAAGTCACAAGAGCATGGTTTTCAGAGCCGGGAATATGTCAAGGAAGCATTTTGCAGATCTTCCCACATTTGGTATCCAGCCTGATCTGCATGTGGCAGCAGGCTATCTATAAAACTAATGGAAAGTGGATAGAGTTTGGAGTTAAAGTCGGCTTGATAATCTGTACATTTCAACTTATTGTGCAGCCGGCTTTGACTTCATTACAGCAGATTTCGAGGATTACACGAAGTCCAACGAGCCGCAAAACAAGAGGTAAACTTGAAACAAGGAAAGGCTCTTTGAACTCCGAAAGCTACGATACGCTACCCCTGCTTCGAGCTTCGGAGTTCAAGCAGGGATTTGCTTGTTTCTCCCAGACTGTGGACTCTTTCGACACGAGACGTGTCGAATCCTATGGCTCAGGATGGCAGACGTCTCGTCTGCAGAAGCAGTGT
>JALNYD010000294.1 GCA_023230025.1 Candidatus Cloacimonadota bacterium
AAAAGATGTCATCTTCTGCGGCCCAGGACAAGCTGCTGTATGAAAACACTGGATATCCTCACATATTTAGACGACATCTGTGAATGATCTGAAAACATCATGGCTGCTGTCAGCCGCATGGATTATCAGGAGTTCTTAACCGATCCGCTCTACAGCGGAGGTATCATCCGTTTCATGGAAATCATCGGTGAAGCGGCAAAACATATCCCTGAAGAGATCCGCACGCAATATCCCGAGATCCCCTGGAGAAAAATGGCAGGTATGAGAGACCGTCTGATCCATGCATATGCGAATGTTAATCTCAAATATGTCTGGGATCTTGCAGTAAACGATTATTCCGCCTCTTTATAAGCAGATATCTGCCCTGCGTACAGCACTTGAATAACACGAATGTTTGATTTTTTGATGCTGACATTTTTGTGAGTGCATGAGGTCGTCCGCTTTCAACGTCCACCCCGCGGTCGCGCCGGATCGCAAGTCCCTTTCGCTTCGCTCCAAGACTTGCTCAGCTGAGGGCGAGCCTTCGGCTCACCCCGCGGTCGCGAGACTCAGCATGAACCTCGCATTATTACGTGCAGGATATCAGATCTGCATCATCCCGCCGATACTGCGGCATGAATATGTCGAATCCCTCGAACTCGCTCATAAAGATACAAAACCCTTCACCGAATTCATCGCCGGCAGGATCGTCGAAACGGAAAAGGATATCCTGAGATTATTTGGAGAATCAACAGCACTGCATGAAGGTGCAAAGCAGATATATGAAGGTGCAAATTCAAAGGTCAGCCTGGAAAATGAAGGTGTAAATGCAGTATGCAGACTCATCACTG
Source organism: Candidatus Cloacimonadota bacterium (assembly GCA_023230025.1). GTDB lineage: Bacteria > Cloacimonadota > Cloacimonadia > Cloacimonadales > Cloacimonadaceae > UBA5456. The sequence goes on from JALNYD010000294.1 coordinate 831, forward strand.
AACAGCCGGGTCTCAATACCAGGGATCTGGCTGAATTGACAGGTAAGAGCAGATCCAGTGTTGAACGGTACATCCGTACACTCAAAGCAAACGGCAGGATCGAGTTCCGGGGTGCTGCAAAAAACGGCGGGTATTATCCGCAAAACGAGTGAGTGATCACTTGGCCCGCGGCCATAAGGGATAAGAAGCCTGTATTTTAGGAAACGGGCCGGTGGGCAAATGCTTGGGCGAAAAGTCCGGAAAAATCAGGACTGCGTTCCCTCAATAATTTCCCGGATCTTCATTCTGACCTCCGGCGACTCAAGAGCTTCCAGGAGCCGGGAGGTGAGAGTATCGCCACTCATCTCTCTCCTGGTCATATCTGCAACTACGAGTGAGGTCATATAATCGCTGATCGACGTGAACGGAGCATCATCTCCCTGGCATAACTCCTTGATTTTGCGGTAATATTCCGGACTGATCCGAAACCCGATCTGCTCCTTTTTGCTTTCGATCGTGACCATGATTTCTAACACTATATATCATGTTCATATCATTAAGATATCCTGTTGAGATCAATTGAAACAAAAACAATTCATCGCAGATGAAATCAACCGTGATCCTCATTCAAGGGCTCCTTTTTGGGTGTACTCAGGTTTGGCGTGTGGGGATTATATAGATGAGGACATACAGTGAAGGCAGGCAGCCTGTCAAAACACAGATAATCTTCATTACCTTTGAAGTGACATACATGTAGATAACGTGTATTAAATACACATTATCCCTAGAAATTATGTGTGAGGAAACTCCATGAAACGACAGATACTTCAGCACCTCTTACGATGGAAAGAGGATCCAAACCATCAACCTCTCCTCATCAGAGGGGTGCGGCAATGCGGGAAAACATGGGTAATGAAAAGATTCGGCGAAGAGAACTATTCCGACACCGCCTACTTCAATTTTGAATCCGATGAAAGCCTCAGGGAATTCTTTGAAGGAGATCTGGATGTTTCACGGATCATAAAATCTCTGGGGGTGCAGAGGGGAAAAACGATCATGCCGGGAACTACTCTTGTGATATTTGATGAAATTCAGTTTTGTCCCAGAGCGTTGACCGCACTCAAATACTTCTGTGAAGAAATGCCGGAACTGCACGTTCTCTGTGCCGGGTCGCTGCTTGGGGTTGCTCTGGCAAAACCACTCTCTTTTCCTGTTGGGAAAGTTGAGCTTGTTACGCTTCGCCCGATGAACTTTTATGAGTTCTGCATCGCAAACGGTGGTGAGATGCTTGCCGATCATCTTGCGTCCCTTCCGGCAGGCGAACCCCTTCCCGCAGCTTTCACCGGCAGGCTGGAAGAATATTATCGTGATTATCTGATATGCGGAGGTATGCCGGCCGTTGTTTCATCCTGGATAGAGAGACATGACATTGGTGAAGTCGAACGCATACAGCAGCAGATTCTTGACACGTATTCATTGGATTTTGTGAAACATGCCCCCATAAACGATTTCCCGAAATTATCCCTCATATGGAACGCAATACCGCTTCAGCTGGCAAAGGAGAACAGTAAATTTCTCTTTTCCCATGTAAAAAAAGGAGCAAGGGCACGTGATCTGGAAGATGCTCTCCAGTGGCTGATCGATGCAGGTCTGATTTATAAAATCGAAAAAGCGGATCGTCCGTACATTCCTCTTTCGATGTACGCTGATGCATCGTATTTTAAAATTTATCTGGCAGATGTAGGTCTTCTTCGAAAGATGAGTAAATTTCCGGCATCGGCTCTTCTTTCATCATCGCCTCTGGCTGCTGATATGCGGGGAGCGCTGACAGAAAATTATGTTTTGGGTGAGGTTATGAGTGTAACGGGGGAAGTCCCGTATTTCTGGCGTTCGGAGCGAACCGCAGAGGTGGATTTTCTTGTGCAGGATGGTGAAGAAATCATCCCGATCGAAGTGAAAGCAGGGAAAAATACGCGTGCAAAAAGTTTACAGGAGTATCGAAAGAAGTTTTCTCCGGGAATTGCCGTTCGGGTAAGTTTACAAGAAGCAGCCCGGCATAGTGATGAAAATGGAACGCTTATTGAAATGCCTCTCTATCTGATATGGATGTGGAAGACATATCTGGATGCAGTGCACGGTCAGTCTGATTCCTAAAACATAGTCCAGTGAGCATTCGATCAAGTGGTCATATGATATGGATGCCGCCCAATTGATTTTTTTTTGCCAGTCTTTTCCTGAAGACTGGTGAACCTGGCCGCATGCCCATCAACTCTATTGACTGGGTCACAAGGCAAAGCCAAATAGGAATCCTCATAACACCCCCGCACCATAAAACACCATACGGAGTCCAAGACCATGCATTACCTCATCACCGGCGGAGCCGGCTTCATCGCATCCCACATCGCAGAAGAACTCATCCGGCAAAACCATGACGTAGTCCTCCTCGACGACATGTCTGCAGGCAGCACCAAAAATATCCAGCCCGGCGCCGAGTTCATCAAAGGATCGGTCACCGACCGCACCCTCCTCAACGAGATCTGCAAAACCCATACCTTCGAAGGGATCTTCCATCTGGCAGCGGTCGCCAGCGTCCAGAAATCCATCGAGGATCCAATACTCGTCCATGAAGTCAATGCAACCGGGACACTCAACATCCTCAACGCCGCAAAAGAACACGGCATCCGAAAAGTCGTCCTTTCTGCGTCAGCCGCGGCATACGGCGACAACCCTGTCTTCCCGAAAAGAGAAGACATGCTCCCCGAGCCGCTCTCCCCCTACGCGGTCTCAAAAATCGCCGGAGAGATGTACTG
>JALNYD010000295.1 GCA_023230025.1 Candidatus Cloacimonadota bacterium
GGTGAAGGACGGGAGGGTGGTGTCACTCATCCACCGGTTCCTGAGGGCTGGGGTTGTTGTGAACGGAATGTATCAGAAGACCGAGGAAGGCTGTCCGCAGGGGGGCTTATGTGGTTCTCGGCATACGCCCCCTAATGTAGAGTAAAACATAATGATGAGAAGTCTTAGGTAACTCTCTTCAGCATAAAAGAATCATTTCTCAACATCTCGGCATAATACCATGCGATTCTCCAAGTACCGGAATACGCAAACCGGAAAGGAGAACGCATTATGGAACTAAAGCTCATTGAAGAGGGATTGCTGAGACTATTGGCTGAGAACCATTACAGTGAAGCAACCATCAGAATCTACAAACAATTCTGGCGCAAACTCGGAGATTTCCTGCTTGAGCAGTTCGGCTCGACGGAATTCTCGATGGCAAGAGGCATGCTCTACCTAAATGAAAAATGCTGCTTTCTGGAAAAGTACAAAAATGAAACCCTTCCTCAGCAGCGGGTCCAGTACCTGCGAATGGTACACCTTCTGGAGGACTACCAGCTTCACGGGGTTCTTACCCGAAGATACTATGCAGCCAAGAACCCCATCGTCCTGGATGGGGAGTATCTCTCAACCCACGAAGGATTCAAGACATACCTCCAGACGACACAATGTTCCAAATGCACTACAGCACACTATACACGGATCTCCTTGGTTATGTTGGATTATCTACGACAGAAGAGGCTCGAGGTAGGCTCTATCGATCTTGCAGCATGCAACGGCTTTCTCTCCACGTTCTCCGGCTACAGTTACAAAGCAATAGAGCAGACAATCTGCGGAATCAGGTATTTCCTCCGCTATCTCAATGAGACGTCTATCTTGGCCAACTCTATTTCAGACAAGATACATATGGCCAAGATGTCCAAACAGGCGAAAATACCATGTGTCTGGAAGGCTGCAGATCTGAAATGCCTCCTCCAAACCGTTCCCCGCAACAACCCGATAGGCAAAAGGGACTATGCCATGATCCTCACGGCATGCATCCTGGGGCTCCGATCGATCGATTTGAAACACCTTACATTGGACGATTTCGATTGGAAGCGGAAGCTCCTGACATTCAGGCAGCACAAGACAGGGAAATCCATTACACTTCCCATCCCCAATCCTGTCGGATGGGCAATCATCGACTATATCCGAAACGGCAGGCCGCATGTCTTCGAAACAAGGATTCTTTTCGTAAAACACATGCCACCCTTCGACCCGATTGGCGATGAAAACCATCTGCAGGGCATAATTTCTCATTACATGAACAAAGCAGGAATCAAAAAGGAGTCAAAGCACGGGTTTCATTCTCTTCGCCATACGGCTGCATCACTTCTTCTGGAAGCAGGTACACCGCTGGAAATCATTACCGAGGTTCTGGGGCACTCCAGTACGGATGTCACATCCGTCTATCTGAAGATTGACATCAAAAATCTTGAGCAGTGTGTACTGCCTTTGGATTTCGAGAAGGAGGGCGGAGATGCAATTACAGTACAATAGTGTATTCAGCAAGGAAATCATGGACTACATCGACTCCAAGAGAGCCCTGGGATGCAAATACGATTCCGAAAGCCTTGCCCTGCGGCGCATCGACAGATTCCTTGTCGGGGAGGGGCTGACTGAGAAATCGATTTCGAAGGACGTCTGCATGAAATGGTGCAGCAAGAGAAGTTATGAGAAACAGTGCAATTTCCATCACAGGACAAGTATCATGCGCGGCTTCGCATCCTACCTCGTTGACATGGGATTCACGGCTTTTGTCCCGCCCTTGAACATGGGTGGGAAAGGTCCGAAGTATGACGCCCACATCTACACCGAAGATGAGCTTCGAAGGTTTTTCGCTGCGGTGGATACGAGCATCTCACTCCCATCTGAATGTCCGTACAGGGGACAGGTCATGCCTGTTTTCTTTAGGATTCTCTATACCAGCGGGATGCGTGTGTCCGAGCTGAGACTCCTCCAATTACAAGACATGCATGAGGATGAATGCTACCTGACAATAAGAAATGGCAAGAACAATAAGGACCGTATCGTGCCAATCCATCCGGAACTTGCATCGAGGTGCGCTGCCTTGCGCCTTTCCATGCATCAGACTTCTTCCCAGTATGAGTTCTTTTTCATGAAGGTCCCCGGTAAGGCTATGACTCTTCAGAATCTCTACCATAACTTCAGAAGATATCTGGAAAAAGCCGATATCCCGCATACTGGCGAAGGGCCAAGAATCCATGACTTCAGATGGACTTATTGCGTAAACCGTCTGAGGAAATGGGTCGAGGAAGGGAAAGACCTGAACAGCCTTCTTCCCTATCTGAAGACAATGCTCGGGCATGAGACTTTCTACGAAACTGCATACTACCTGAAAATTACGGAGGAGTTGTTTCCAATCATCATGATGAAACTGAAATCCAACGGTTCAGACATCATCAAGGAGGTCGACGATGCCGATTTCGACTACAACTGATTTTGCAAAGCAGGTGCAATCATTTCTCTGTGACTATCTGCCGTCCCAGAGAAACTACTCCCGTAATACCATCAGTAGCTACAGGGACACCCTCAGGTTGTTTGTCCGTTTCTTGATTGAGGAGAAACATCTCTCGATTGCGCGGTTTCATATGAAGGATTTTACAAGAGAGTTGGTTCTGGAGTTTCTGAAGTATATTAGCTTGTCATGCCGTCCCTCAACGGTGAACAACCGCCTCTCCTCGCTCAAATCGTTTGCAACATTCTGCCAGAGTGATTGCATGGATGAGCTCTCCTCATTGCTCAACGTCACAAACATCAAGCAACTGAGAACAGAATGCAGAACAGTCAGATTCTTGGATAAGGAAACTGTCTCCCAGGTCATAAACCTCCCGGATATATCAGATTTCAAGGGGCTGCGTCATCGAGTTATTCTCTGCACCCTTTACGACACAGGGGCAAGAGTACAGGAATTGTGTGACATCACCATGAAGGATCTCTATCTGGATTCGAAAACCCCGCGTGTTACATTGCATGGAAAGGGGACGAAGACCCGGACGGTCCCCATAACAAGTGAGTTGTCAACATTGCTGAAGGCGTACCTCAAGAGACTCCAGGGACCGCATGCCCTACCGGATAGTTGGCTCGTCATCAACAAATCCGGAGGGAAGATGACCAGAGATGGTGTGGATTACATCGTCAAGAAGTATTTTAGACTGGCCTTCCCAAATTCTGAGGAACAGGTGCACCCCCACGTTTTCAGGCACAGCAAAGCTTCACACCTGCTTGCTTCTGGAGTCCCCATCGTCTACATCAGAGACTTCTTGGGTCATGCTGATTTGGAAACCACAATGATTTACGCGAAGGCGGACACCGAGCTGAAGTCGAAAGCCATCAATGCACTAGCTCCCAAAATTGTCGGAGAGGGAATACAAACAGATTGGAACATCGATGGAGATCTGATGGATTTTCTCAGTTCTGTCTAACCGTATTATGCCGAGGAACAGAGGCTCTTTCAGCTGACGTAGCCGTTGTTCTCGGCATTATAACTTGCTCGGCATATGGGGGCTTATGTGGTTCTCGGCATACGCCCCCCTGCGGGGTACCCAGTGCTGTTGCCA
>JALNYD010000296.1 GCA_023230025.1 Candidatus Cloacimonadota bacterium
TGATGTCCAGCAGCAGGCATTCCTGTAAGCTCAAGCCCCCGTGAGTGTACTCGACTCCGGCGCTATAACAGGACACTCCATCGGCAATTGCGATTTGCTGAAGGGGATCCCAGTACCAGGGGAAGAGACTATCCTGCGTTTGCGTTCCTTCTTTGAGAGTGGCAAAACGGTGCCATTTACTCTCGGACAGGCAAGCCGGAAGATCGGTTTTGGGTAAACCTATGGGCGATAGAAGCCACCCGTGATCAGTAACTATGAGAACGCTTTGCCACCCTGCCTTAAAGATATCCTTGATTCTTGCAGCGATCTCAGCCAAAGTGCTTTCGATGTGTTTGGCCAAACCACAGCCCTGAGAATGTCCCAACTCATCCAGATTGCCATACTCCAACCAGAGTTTGGAATGGGTTTTTCCATTATTGCGCTCAGCATGAGGAATGATGTCCTTGCTGGTCAATACCCGCCAACTTTGCTTTTCCAGTACCTTTTTAAACTCGTAGGAACTCATGGCTTCATAGTTAATCGCATCCCTGCTTTGCTTATCGGTTCTGGGGCTCAATAGCGTTTCGATCAGGATGGGTTTACAGGTAGCTGTTATTGTCGGCAATCCTGACCAGCGGACACTTTCCTCAATTTGCCAACCATCCGCGCTCAGCAGTTCAGACAGCCGCTTACCGCAGTCGAAACGCAGGCCATCTACAAACAAAACCGCTTCTACTGATTCAAGATAGTCCGCTTTAATGGCAATGCCAGCTCGAGCATAAACTCCCTTCTTTTGCAAATAACGGGCGGAAGCATCCATCCAGGGAAGGTAGAGCTTCTCCAGAATGCCCCAAAACATCCTCAAATCTTCGCCAGAATCGATTATACCCAGAAGTTGGAGCACAGACCCATCCGTCTGCCACGAGTGCTCAGAATAGCGTTTTTCGAGCTCCGATAGGTCACCAGTTTCAAGGCTATCGTCTGTCAGCTTGGCAAGTTGAGCCAGATATTGAAGTAATTCAGCATACTTAGCCTCACCAAGTTCTGCCCAGATGAGCCCTCTTCGTCTGGAGTGGTCAGTTTCCAAATCTGCGATCTTCACCCTGGCATCTTTGGTATTGGCGTTGTGCAGTGATTCCAGGGCTTTCTTGAGAATCCGCTCCATTTCATCGTTCCACTGGGGGTAGCGGTCGAAGGCATGGTCTTCATTCTGCAGATACATCCAGTCATCGGGAACCTGGAGTTTTCTGATCAGGTCAGGGATTCTGCTGAATTTTCTCGGGGCATCACAGTAGCGGTCCCATACTAGCTGCCAGTTCTTATGCTTGGCGTCTGATCCACCAGTCTCCACCAGGGACTTGACCGCGCTCAACAACCCATCTTTCACTGGATCGATGCCAAAATGTGATTTGCAGTTGGCGCAAAAGGCCTGCCACTGCTCCAGGCTTAGATTCGCTTTGAACTCATCTCCCCGGTCCAGCCAGTTCAGCATGTCCCTGGTAGTATCGCCTCCGGTTAGCAGGGAGTTAAAATGATCTTTTTCCAGGCGTTTGCCCTTCAGGTCTTCAATATTCTCCTGCAAAAGGGGAAGCAGAGCGTTCTGCAGGGCTTGTTTGGTACCAGTATCCTGAGCAACATCCAGTCCTAAGCCACCTTTATCGGAGACCAGATAAGAGAGGATCGTCCAATCCTTGCCGTTGTACTGGCTCCAGATCGCTGATCTGAATTGAAGTTCTGCCAGCGGCTTTATCTCTTCGGGGCAACTCTCCACAGCCTTAAGCTCCTGTATGCTAACTCCCGGAAGATAGAGCACAAAAACAGTTTCTTCGGATATGCCAAGGTGCTTGACTTGACCGGCAATAGCGCATCGCAGCCATATGGCAGGACCAGTCCTGTTATCAGGATCGTATTGACCCAGACAAAGCAATCCGGGTATCTCTTTCCTCAAAGCCGGGATCGCCTTTTCCCATTGGCGCTCCTTATCCGGCCAGAGGACTACTCTTGAGTTTAATCCCAAGATCGATTCCTTAATGATATCTATTACTCTGCTCAACTTAGACTCCTCATCGAATCACCCACTTTCCACCTTTTTTACCACCGCTTCTGGATATAACTCCGCTTGCTTTTAACTCCTGAAGATATCGCTTTACAGTAGCCGGGCTTTTATTTATTGAGATCGCCAGTTCTGCATAGGTGATGGATGGATTTTCCGTTATTAGGGTCAATATACTGGTTTTAAGGTCATTTATCGGGTCAAAATGTGCTTTTCTAGGGTCAATTTCTTGAGTTTTAGGGTCATAATTAGGTTCATCGGGTTCATTTTTCGGTCCATTATTGTATAAGATCGTCTTGAGAAAGTCCTCAGTGGCTTCGAATTCCGGCTCGGTACCGTTAAACTCACGCATGATCGGTATGACCTTGGTTCTGATCCCCATGCCCCGGGCGTCCACATATTGGTAATCTCTCAGAACCTCCATGATGATGGTGTTGCGGGGAGTTCGTCTACCGCCGACCATTTTTTCCACTGTCATGGAGTTGGGCAAAGCGCCTGGACTTATCACCTCCAGTCTGTCTTTGTAACGGCAAATCTCGATGTCGGTATTGCGGGTCCAATCCCTGTGCGCTAAAGCGTTCAGGATCAGCTCACGGATGGCATTCCAGGGGTAGTATCGTTTCAATGGTCTGCGGAAACCCTTGTCTATGGTTCCGGACTCCTCAGTTATGAAGGGATACAAAGCTGACGCTGCTTTCTCAACCAGACCGTCATCGACAATTCCTGATACTCTTTGATCGGTAACTTCTACTCTGGCAACCATAGGAGCGTCTAGGACGACGTCCAGGAGAGCTTTGTATTCTTTATCGTCTGAGTCGAAAACCATGATCCTCAGCCCTGCCTGCTTAAGGTATCTGCGGGGATTGATCCCAAACAGCAGCAATCCGGCAATTGTGCAAACCTTTTCCATCTCTGCGTTTTCAGATAGGAAACCCATGTCAACCAGACGAGTTTCCCACTCCTTGTCATCTCGAGGTAGGGAAGGCTCTACCAAGATATCCCTGAAGTAGTTTTCAAGCCTGGCTTTATCAAGAGTTTTGAAGGAGGTCCTGGGCACTGGCAGGGTTTCCACATGTATCATTCCACCTGATGCCGAGATCCTGATGATCTGCTCTCTATTTGCCAGTCTGCTGGTGGAGCCTGCCCTGATATAAAACTCTTCCCTGTCGTTATGCCTCACTACATATGGTTTGGAAACTCCCAGGGGTACAGTTATCACAGCAACGCGGAGATTAGCTTCAAGCTTAACTTCTTCATATAGCGGTATTACTGCCGGATGAACGTAACGAGCGCAGACCGTGTCCATGATCCAGTGCTCCAAATTGGATCGTTGGATACCAGAGGGTGTTCCATCATCCTCAACCCCCAATAGGAGCTTTCCGCCGTAGCTATTGGCAAAGGCGACGATCTCCTTGGCAAGCTGTTCCGGCCGGACGTCGTCTCGCTTGAACTCAACCAGTGAATTTTCACCGTTGGCTATAATTTCCAGAAGTTCATTCTTTAGCATTACTCGCCTCGCGCTTCTCTTTCAAGCTCAGATGCCTGTCATTGAT
>JALNYD010000298.1 GCA_023230025.1 Candidatus Cloacimonadota bacterium
CTCCAATGCTATCATTATAGCTTTGTGTTGTCTAAGTTCTACCCCAAAGCAGTCAAGCTCTTTTGTTTTTCAACAGGGGCAGATCTTCTATTTACAACTGATATCAGCTCCTTCATTCAGTAAACAGGGGCAGCCCCGGCTGCCATTATGACAGTCTCCCTGGTAACATCATGCTGGTTTGAAAAGCTGATTCACAGTGCTTCCGGAAATCCTGGTTTTGATGATGGGTTCTATATCATTCATTACATTTAATTCACTCTACCGGCACCCAGATCTCAACCAGGGAATCTTCAGAGCCTTCCTTGAATCTATGGTCGTAACGCTCCAGAGATTCTGCATAAAGTAGTTTGTGTTTTCCGCTTTGGCCGTATTTTCCATAGATATACTCATAGAGCCCACCGATCTTTTCGACTGGTCCGTGGTGTTCAAAGACAATGTAATTGCGCGCTGGGATCTTGCGGGAAACCAGGCCTTCCGGGAGTTTATCCACACTCTTCACCTGGGTGGCAACCATGTAGCCCCAGGCATCTTTGCCTTCAGCATTCCTGGTAGCAAAGGATATCCCGTAGTAGGCGTCACCAGTTGCTTCGGGAACCTTTTCATCAATCTCAAAGAACTCCTCCCAAAGCTTCATGTAAGCTTCCTGCTCCATGCTGTCAATGATTTGAACTCCCACCATAATCATATCTGGTAGCTTTGCTTCCCGGGGAACAATCTCGGTTTCTTCGGCCATACATAAGCTGAATCCAGTCATGACCATAAGCAAAAGAAAGATGATGTGTTTCATGATGAACTCCTTGACGTTTTTTACAAGAATTATGGTTTCCTGACTGGAGTCAAGAAAAATAACAGAACATTTTGGCACGTGCTTAATGCTTATTGATGGCAGACAGAAATCAAGCTGGGCAAGAAAGGGGGGATGCCTGATTGTGAATTCAACTTGACAGCCAGAGGGCTTTTAGGATGCTACTACACAATTCATCAGCTTTGATATCAAATTGTAAGGTGGCATAGAAAATGCGAATATTGATCGTTTACTTCAGCGGCACCGGGAATACAGCACGGATCGCTCAGCTTTTACAAAAGGAAGCTCTGGCACAGGATACTGTATGTGAGATTATGCCCATGGAGCAAATCACACTGGGACAAGCTCTACCTGATTTTCACGCTTGGGATCTGATTGGCATCGGATTCCCCGTGCATGCCATGGATGCACCACAGATTGTATATGACTTTTTGAAGCTTTTGCCCAAAGGCCGCATTGCCTATTTCTTATACAAAACCGCAGGGAGTCCAATGTTAAAAGGAGGCTCCAGCTACCGAATCCGCGAAAGCCTGAGCAATCTTGGCTGGCGTCTAAGACATGAGCAACTATATGTAATGCCACCCAATGCCTTTGGAACTGCCAATCCCAGAAAGATCGCAAAGCGCTATCTGCAATGCCAGCAATTGGTGAAAGAAAGCATCAGTGAAATCCTGAGCGGGATCAAAAGACTCCTGCCAGATCCTTCCCTCAGCTCTTTGTGCTACCAGTTTGCCGCGCTGGAAAAACATGGAGCAAAGCAATCCTCACGCCGCTGGACGGTGAATCAGAATTGCAATCAATGCGGGCTTTGCGTAGCTCAGTGTCCCGCAGCCAACATCCATATGGAAGAAGGCAAGCTAATTTTTGAAGACAAATGCCTGCTCTGCCTGAGATGTTGGTGGATTTGCCCGCAACGAGCCATTTCTCATAGCTTTTTGAAACCCTTTTTTCTCAAAGAACCCTATTGCTTACCAGAGCTTTGATTCCTGAGTATTCCAGACAGAAGTGAAATACATCGCAGCCATAGTACTTTTCGTGGAGATAAATACGCCTGGGACCCAAGAAATAGTTTGACTTGCAGTAACACATCCGTTATAATTATACTATCGGCAAATAAGTCAGTTATGGGCACGATAATCAGTAATAAATAATCAAATAACGCCGGATATCCAGATATGGGAGAGACAAAGAATATGACAAAACATGCAGTCAGCATCCTGATCCTTGTGCTGCTGAGTGTGACGCTGCTCTCTGCAGAAGAGCCTTACCGTGGCATCAGCCTCCAGCAAGCGCGTGATCTGGCCTTGCAACAAAACCCTGAGTATCAAAGTGCAGGAGCCGCCCTGAACGCAGCCAGGTGGAGTAAAACAAATGCAATATCTTCAATGCTGCCCAGCCTGAGTTTCAGCGGTACGATGTTGTATATGGATCCAGCTACAACTGTGAATACTGGCGGAAATCCCATTGAGCTGAATAATGATCAGCGCACAATGTCCCTGAATCTTTCCCAACCCCTCTTTGTGGGCGGCAAGCTCTATCAGGCTTACAAAATTGCCGAGAACTCCCATGAACTCAGCAAACTGAGCTTGAGTGCACAAGCCCTGAGCCTGATCTCGGAAGTGGAGAGCAAATATTACGCCGTCCTGCAGCTTCAGGATGCCTATGAAATAGCTCTTTCCGAACAGCAACAAGCGCTGAACAATCTTGAGCTGGCAGAATTAAAACAGCAGAATGGACTGATTGCCCGGGCTGACTATCTGCGCTTCCAGGCCAATAAGAACAACAAAGATCTAGCGCTACTGCAAGGCGAGACGGCGCTGAAGCTGGCTCTGAAGGATTTTAACAATTATCTGGCAGCAACAGAGCCGCTGATGCCAATGAAGCTAAACCTGAATGCCGGGGATGTGGAAATGTTTACAGAACTGGATGCCAAAGCCATTGATGATTTTACACAGCGTGCTCTGAATCTGGCAAATCAGAGCAACATCTCTTTACGTTCAGTAAACAAGAGTCTGGAACTCAGCGAACGGGCTTACAAAATCGCCAAAGGCAGCTTTCTGCCGACCCTTATGCTCACCGGATCACGTCAATACAAGGAAAATGGCCTGGATCGCTATGATTTCGAAGCCAGCAACCAGATTATGCTGAATCTTTCGATCCCGCTCTTGCCTCAGGTGGGCAATTACGCCGCAGCCCGCAAAGCTTACTTTGATGCTGAAAAACAACGGTATGAAGCAGAAAGCGCCATCGCTGGAATCAAGCTGGGAATCGAAGCTGCCGCCATCAACCTGATCAGTAGCGCCAGGCAGGTAGAGAGTGCTCAACTCTCACTGCAGATCACCCAGGATATGTATGATCAATTGCTGGAGCGATTCCGCCTGAATATGCTGTCTGGAATGGAACTGCTGGATGCAGAATTGATGCTGTCCGCTTCACGCCTTGCCAACAACAACGCTTTTTACAACTTTTTCAAAGCTCGCCTGGCACTTCTGACCGCCATAGGTACCGATGATTACTCGGTATTAAACACTCTTCTACAACGATAAACATGAATATCAGAAAGCGGAACCACCCGCAGATGCATAGATCATTTTCTTATACATGAGGTAACGATGAAAACATATATTCCGATTCTTGCTGTCATCCTGCTGATTCTTACAGCTTGTGGCAAAAAAGATGATACAACCGCTAAGGCCAAATCCCCTGCCAATGATGACCGTCAGGCTGTGATGGTGGAAAACCTGGGACGCAGGGATATCGATG
>JALNYD010000297.1 GCA_023230025.1 Candidatus Cloacimonadota bacterium
GGCGCTGAATCAAATCCTGGATATCGTCCAGGACATCGCCAATGCGCCGGATACCAGGCATCTGGATGATGCGGCCAAGAAGGATCTGGCCGTAAGTAAAATCAATTCCTCGCTTCCTAACAAGCGCAAAACACTGATTGGGAAGGTCTTTGGCGGTGTAGGCGGAGCGGTGGAATTTGTATGGAAGAACCGCAAGATGCTGGTGCCAGCGGCGGTGAAGCTGGTAAAGGTGGTGTTCTAATGCCTCCTTTAACCGCACCGACATTTGCCACCGGAACGACCGCTGCTGATCTGATCTTTTCCGCGCTGATCGACACCTTCATCGCTGATGAAGTGTACTTTGGCGTGGGGGCTTACACAGGAGCAGAAGTGGCTACTAAGTTTGCCAGCCAGACGGCCATGAACACCGAGATCAGCACTTACATGAAGGCAATCGGTGAGCTGGCTGAGAATCCAGGTAAGACCGACAGCAAGGTCAACCGGCTCAAAACAAGAAACTACGCCATTCCCGGCAAGCGCACCAGCACGGTGGAGCTGAGCCTGAACGGTCTTTCTGCCAAGCAGAAGGACTATTTTGAAAGCACGCTATTCAGCGGCCAGGAGATCACAATTGTGTGCATTTCCAAAGAGCGCGACCGCGCCACCATATTCAACGGCATGCGTTGGACGGTGGATTGGAGCGGAGAAGCGGATGGCCTTTGGAGCGTGGTAATCTCGACTGAATTCAGCGGAAGCACCAACGGCAAGGTTTACCTGCTGAAGGGCATCGCTGCTTAACAATCAAAATGGGGCAGCCGGTATCGTAAACCGGCTGCCCTAATTAAGCTTCAAGATGAAGCTTCTACAAGGAGACAATCATGGGACTTACATTACCTGATGGAATAGAGCAAGACGATCTGTTGCTGGATGCGTTGGAAGCCGTAATGGTGGGAGATGCCGCGTTTTTTGCACTGGGACAAATAGACTACACCAGTGATTTGCTTGATAACTCGTATTATTTGGCATACTACTTGAGCGCGGACGCGGGACTTTTTGCTGCATTGGGCGAACTGGCAGAAATGCCGGGCAAGGTGGAGAGCAAGGTCAACCGGCTGAAAACGCGAAATTATCTGATTGCGGGACGTAGAAACAGCTCTATCGAGCTGGTGTTGAATGGCCTTTCTGAGCTGCAGAAGGATTATTTTGAAAGTGCGCTCTTTAGCGGCCTGGAGATCACGATCCTGCTATGCAAGAACGAATTGCTGGCCCAGGGCGTAAATGATCCCGATAACTTCAAATTCCCTTCTCCGATTACAGTATTCAGTGGCATGCGCTGGACAGCGGACTGGAGCGCGGAGGCAGACGGGCTGTGGAGCGTGGTAATCACATCCGAAGTCACCGGAGCTACTAAAGACCGCATCTGGGCACAGACGGTGCCGGCTTATGATCACAGCGATGGCGGAACCCCGCCTTGGAAAGAGGTGGTGACTAATGACTGAGATCAAGCTGAGCTATGGCCAATTGCGCCAAATCATGGCGCTCACTTTAAAAAACGGCGAAATTCGCGTGAAGCTGGGTGACATATTGAACGGCAAAGCCGGAGCGATCACTGAGGCCGACCTGCTGGATATACTCGTGGATTCCGAGCTGGAGAAGGACGTCATCCAAATATTGAGCGGCCAGGATCCCGACACCATGGACGCGATCGAGGCATTGGAGATTTTAGCCTCTTTTTTCGTGTATATCAGAGCCAACAAGCCGAGATTCGCGCGTTGGCTCGAAAGTATCGGGTTAAAGCCTCCCGCAAAGGGCGAGACGACGGGCTCACCCGCTTTGAGGTAACTATGCGCGGCCTGGGTTATACCGCTCTGGATTTTGACACTTTGAGCTTGCCTGAGCTCTATGAACGCATGTGCATTCATGGGCAGGAAAGGGGAAACTGATGCGTGAGATAGTATTCAAGCTGGTGGTGGATACCGATAGCACCCACGGCAAGCTTCAGCGCGTGGAAGAGAGCCTGGATGAGCTAAAAGCAAAGGGCGAGAAGGGGAGTTATTACACCTTTGCCACCGATGCCAACGGCAAGATCCGGGCTGTGATGCACGATCTGGAAGAGGTGCAGGAGGAAGCGGAAGAGCCCAAGGTGGTGAAGGTAAGTGCTGATCAGGCATTAGCCACTATCCGCGATGTGAAGATAGCTCTGGACGGTGTGCGGCAGGCCTTTACCGGAATAGTGCGCGCGGCAAATGAATTCCTGGACGCCTCACTGGTGCAAAGACAGGCTATGACTCTGGCTGCCATAGCATTTGGCGAAGCTGCTTCTGAGATGGCAGACTTCGCATCCTCCATGCAGTCAGTTACCAACTATGGAGATGAACAGCTGCTGCCTTTGATGGCAAAGATGTCCCAGACTTTCAAACTGAGTAAGGACGATATCAAAGCTCTGGTGCCGGTACTCTTGGACTTTACCGAAGCCAATAAAGCCACCGGGATGAGTGTGGAGAGTGCCTTTGATCTCATGGGTCGTGCCCTGAATGGGCATACAGAGATGTTGGGTCGCTATGGCATTGAGTTGGATGATACCCGTCTCAAGACCGAAGGGGTATCCTATCTGGTCGAGAAGCTGGGCGAGGACTATGGCGGTACCGCTACTGCGCTGGCTGATCTTCGTCTGCAGAATGCCAATGCTTGGGGCGATATTCAAGAGACTGTAGGCGATATGCTGACTACTCTGATCAATCCTCTGCTCAAGGGCCTGAAGCTGCTCATGGATGCCTACAACAGCCTATCTCCGGTGATGAAGGGCTTCGTGGCAGGGATCGTAATAGCCATTCCCATCATAGGAACGGTAACCACTGCCATCACTGCCTTGACTGCCGCATATCATGCTCTGCAGCTTGCTATTAACCCGGTAGCAGGTATTATCGGCATCACAGTAGGTGCTCTGTCTGCCTTGGGACTGGGTCTGGCAGCCGCTTCTATGAAAACAGATAACTATGCCGAGTCACAGAAGTCAATGACAGACGAGATCAAGGAGTGCAGCCGCCAAGTCTCAATCGAAGCGGAGAAGTTCAACTTCCTTGCCACCAGACTGCTGGAACTGAGATCAGCTACCAACCTCACAGCATCGGACAAGACAGAGCTCAAGAACCTTATCCGAAGCATGAATGAGCAGTATAGTGAGTACATTGGTAACATCGACCTTGCCACCGCATCTTACAATGAGCTTGCGTCAGCTTTACGCAGTGCATCCGAAGCATTGATCCAGAAGCAAATAGCGGAAGTCTATGGAGAGCGTTATCAGGCTCAACTCAGACAAGTGGCGGAACTGCAGGTTCAATACAACGACCTGATGAAGACAGCCAGAGAGAACCAGTCCCAATTCATTCAGGATAGAGAGATGCTGCAAGGTGGCCCCGGTGACTACTGGAAGCTGAGTCCGGAAGGTATCCTCAATGAGCAGATCACCCAAGTAAGAGACAATCTTAACCAAGCCAAGGGTGATCTCAATGACTTCGCAGCCGCTTATCGCCAAGCTCTGATGGAACTCCCAGACATGAGCTTAGGTGGTGGAGACAGCTCCGGTTCG
>JALNYD010000299.1 GCA_023230025.1 Candidatus Cloacimonadota bacterium
GCCTTGGGCGGCAGAGTTTTTGATATTCTGGGAGACGTATTTGAAGAAACAAGCCTCAAAGACCTGCTGATCGAAGCGATCCGCTATGGGGATGACCCTGAGGTCAGGTCCAGGCTGTTTCAAGTGGTGGAAGGCGTTCTCGATACCGAGCACATCAGAGAGATCATCAGCCGCAATGCTCTGTGTGAAGAGGTGATCGATGAAAACCGTCTCTTTGCCGTTAAAGCCGAGATGGAGAAAGCTGAAGCACGAAAACTCCAGCCCTATTTCATTAAATCCTTTTTCTTGCAGGCTTTCAGCCAGTTAAAAGGCAACATTCGCCAGGTCCGTAGCGAGGGCGAGCGTTGGGAAATCTCCTATGTTCCGGCCCAGATTCGTGAACGGGACCGCCAGATTTCAGGCCGTAACCGCAGAAACATCAATCCAGTCACTCAGAAATACGAACGCATCTGTTTCGATAAACCCTTTGTGAGATTGCCCAACCGGGAAGCACCCATGGCCAGTTTCATCCATCCTGGGCACCCGCTGATGATGTCGATCACAGATATCATGCTGGAGGATCACCGCAACAAGCTGAGACAGGGAGCAATTCTTGTAGCCCCTCATGATGATAGCATAGATCCCAAAGCCATGCTGATCATAGAACACTCAGTAAAAGAAGGGGTCAACCGGGATAGGTGCATCTCACGTCGTTTGCAGTTTGTCCAAATCGATGAACAGGGAGCGATCAGCAACGCGGGCTGGGCACCCCATCTCGATCTGGAGCCCATCTCAGATAGTGACTTCATTCTGATAAAACATCTGCTGGCTGCCCAGTGGGTTTCATCCGAACTGGAAAGCCAGGCTCTAGCGTATGCCACCACCTACCTTGCCCCGGAGCATTTTTCGGAAGTGATGCATCGGAGGGAAAGACAGGTTTCCAAGACCCTTGAAGCTGTGCATCAAAGGCTGGTGACCCAGATCAACTATTGGTCAGACCGCAAAATAAAGCTTCAGGATGACCAGGCTGCCGGCAAGAAGACCCGGATCAACATCGATAATGTCAGCCGCATCATCGATGAGCTGGATAACCGCCTCAAATCCCGCACTAAAGAGCTAAACGAAATGCGTCATGTGGTTTCAGAAACTCCTGTAGTGATCGGAGGCGCGCTGATTATCCCCGCTGGCTTACTGGCTCAATTGAAAGGGGAAGATACCTGGACGATAGACGCAGAAGCCCGAAAACAGATCGAACAGAAAGCCATGCAGGTCGTGATAGATTACGAGCGATCAAAGGGCTGTGAAGTTATCGATGTATCTGCCCTCAACTGCGGCTGGGATATTACCAGTATCCCAGCTCCCATAGATGGTAAAATGCCGGAAACCAGGCACATTGAGGTAAAAGGCCGGGTAAAAGGCCAAAGCACCATCACCGTTACCAGAAATGAGATCCTGTATGGGCTAAACCAGGCTGACAAATTCATCTTAGCACTGGTGATTGTTGATGGAGATAGTTATGAGGGGCCATACTACATTCGTAAACCCTTCACTCAAGAACCTGACTGGGCTGTAACCAGCATCAATCTCGATATCGCCAGTTTACTGAAGAAAGCATCAAAAAAGGAGGGATTATGAAGAAGGAACTTATTACGGCGGAACCAAGATTCCTGATCTACACCAATCAGGATGGAAGCGTACACATTGAAACCAAGCTATTGGATGAAACCATCTGGCTGAGTCAAAAGCAACTGGCAGAGTTGTATCAGACCACTGTTGCTAACATCAATATCCATATTCGCAACATCCTCACAGAGGGTGAGCTAGAGCCAGACGCAGTTATTAAGGATTTTTTAATAACTGCCTCCGATGGTAAAAGCTACCATACCATGCACTACAATCTCGATATGGTTATCAGTGTGGGATATAGGATCAAATCCCAGATCGCCACACGATTCCGCATCTGGGCTACTGAGCGGCTCAAGGAATACCTGATCAAGGGCTTCACCATGAATGACGAACTGCTCAAAGAGGCCGGAGGCGGTTCCTATTTTGATGAACTTCTGGCCCGGATCAGGGATATCCGCTCCTCGGAAAAGGTATTCTGGCGCAAAGTGCTGGATATCTATGCCACTAGCATAGACTATGATCCCAGGTCAGATCTATCGCGTGAGTTTTTCAAGGTCATCCAAAACAAGATGCACTGGGCGAGTCATGGCCATACTGCCGCCGAGATCATCTATCAGCGGGCTGATGCCGGCAAAGCCAATATGGGGCTCACCAACTGGCCGGGAACCCAGCTCCGTAAGGCAGATACTGAGATAGCAAAGAACTACCTGAACCAAGAAGAACTGGATCTCCTGAACAGAATTGTGAGCATGTATCTGGACTTCGCCGAGCTTCAAGCCCTGAACAGAACTCCGATGTACATGAAAGATTGGATATCCAAGCTGGATGAGTTCCTGAAGCTAAGCGGCAGGGATATTCTCGTGCATGCCGGCTCCATCGCCCACGAAGACGCGATCCAGAAAGCCCGGCTGGAATATGAAAAATGGCATCATGAGCAGCTTGCACAGCCAACTGCAGCCGAGAAGCACTTTGTGGAAGCCCTGCAGGAAGTTAAACAGATTACTAAACAGACCAAGCCCAAGAGAAAGAAATGAGTGAATATAAAGTAAAAGCCCCCAGAAAGCTTATCGAAGTAGCCCTGCCCCTCAAAGAGATCAATGAAGCCTGTGCTCACGAGAAAATGCCTGGTATCGGCCCACATCCCCGAGGAATACATTTATGGTGGGCAAGACGTCCTTTGGCTGCTGCAAGGGCGGTGCTCTTTGCTCAACTGGTAAATGACCCCGGCTGGGATGAAGAACTGCAGATCGGCTACAAACGCAAAGCGGATGCCAACCGCAAGCGGGAAGAGCTTTTTGAGATCATCCGTGAACTGGTGAAGTGGGAAAATACCAACAACGAGATCGTGCTGGAGAAGGCCCGGGCTGAAATCCGTAAAAGCTGGAAGGTAACCTGTGAACTGAATAAAGACCATCCCCAAGCAGCAGAGCTCTTCAATCCGTATAAACTGCCTGCCTTCCATGATCCCTTTGCCGGAGGCGGCTCCATTCCCCTGGAAGCCCAACGCTTGGGATTGGAAGCCTGGGCCAGCGACCTTAACCCTGTGGCAGTTCTTATCAACAAGGCCATGATCGAGATTCCGCCCAAGTTTGTGGGACATAGACCCATTGGTCCTATTCCTCAGTGCGATCAACAGAAAGAGATCTCTGTTAGCTGGCCCGGAGTTACAGGTCTGGCTGAGGACGTGCGCCGCTATGGGCATTGGGTACGGCAGGAATCTTTTAAGCGTATAGGGCACCTCTATCCTCCCATCGAGATCACACCCGAGATGATTTCCGAACGCCCTGATCTGGCTCATTATAAGGGAAAGAAACTCACAGTGATTGCCTATATCTGGGCAAGAACCGTGAAAAGCCCCAATCCACTCTACTCCCACGTGGATGTACCACTTACATCTACTTTCCTGTTATCGGATAAAAAGGGTAAGGAAGCCTATGTTGAGCCAATTATTGATGGAGATA
>JALNYD010000300.1 GCA_023230025.1 Candidatus Cloacimonadota bacterium
TCGGTCAGTTCGGTTTATCTAATTACAACGTGCAAGCTGATTGGACTCAAGCAAATATCACTCTGCCTGGCACCCTGTCCGGAAGCGTGAAACGCCTGGTATTCTCCTGGAAGAATGACAGCTCCAGTGGAACTCAACCCCCTATCAATATTGATGACATCAGCCTTACAGCCGTAGATTTACCGGTAGCCCCTGAATTTGTATATAGTCCTGATACAATCAACTTCGGGACGGTAACAAACGCTGCACTAACCGGTCCGCAAATCGTAACCATTAGCAATAATGGGGGCGGGGAATTGGCTATTAATGCCAGTGACATCAGTATCAGTGGTGCCAATGCCACAGAATTCAGTTTTGCTGCTGATAACCTGCCGGCCTCGCTTGGTTTCGGTGAATCCGTGGAAATCCCCGTCTTTGTTACCGGAGTAACTGAAGGAGCAATATCTGCAACCCTCACCATCAACTATGATAGTGTGGATTACGATGTAGCCCTCAGTGCCAATGTATTGCCGGCCGGCCTGGTGATTATCGGGGGTGGAAGTTCCGATAACGATCTGCCCATCAATACTTACTTTGGATACACCTACAGCCAGAGCATTTACCTGCAATCTGAAATCAATAGTCCCGATCAGCGCATCGAGAAAATCAGCTACTATTGGAACGGCTACTCTGCCAACAACAATTCCAATAGCTGGAATATCTATATGGGCCATACTTCCGCCTCGGAGTTTGCCAGCACTTCAGACTGGATACCCCTCAGCGCTCTCAGCCAGGTTTTCAGCGGCACCGTAGATGCCCCCGCCAGCGAAGGCTGGGTGGAGATTATCCTCGATAGCCCCTTCATCTATAACAATACAGACAACCTGGTGATTGCCGTGGATGAAAACGCCCCTAACTATGGCAACAGTTCGCAGTTCTTCTACACCAGCTCTGCCCAGGGATATCGCAGTCTCCGCTATCAAAGCGATAGCAGCAATCCGGATCCCGCTAACCCCCCAACCGGTACCAGGGTATTGGCATATCCGAACCTGATGCTCCAACTTGGCGATATACCCGTTGGCGCCCCCGGAGTTCCTGTGCTGATGAGCCCTGCCAATGCTGCTACAGACATCGCTCTGGATGAAGTGCTGCTCAGCTGGAATCCTTCTCCTGAAGGCGGCTTACCAGAATATTACGATCTCTGGATGGGTAGCTCCTTAGAAGACCTCTACGCCAACGAGTTCAACGAGATAAGCTCCACTACCTTCGACCCCGTGCTTGATGGCGGCATCACCTTCAACTATGGCGAAACCTGGTATTGGACCGTTGTTGCCCGCAATGGAAACGGAGATTCCGATCCCGCAGAAGCCTTCAGCTTCACCATTATGGATGATCCCCGCATCATTAGCCTGCCCTACAGCCAGAACTTCGACGGCGTTACGGCTCCTGCAATGCCTGCAGCCTGGACCGGATATGTGAACTCTACCTCAAGCTATGCTTACGTGCGCACCACTACTTCCTATCCCGTGAGCGCTCCCAACAGCATGTATCTTACCAATAGTAGCGATACTTCTGCTGATCTGCGCCTCATCACCCCGGAAATAACAGTTCCGATGAACACGATTAAGCTCAGCTTCTCTGCCCGGGGCGGCACCGGCTACACCCTCCTGGTAGGAACCGTGGACGCCACAGATGAAACCGGAACCTTCAATCAACTGGCTTCCTTCGATCTCACATCCACCCATACCGTCTATACCCTCTCCCTCGCAGATTATGTCGGCACAGATCAATATATCTGCTTCAAACACGGCTTGGGTAGCACCTATCGCTCTATTTATATAGACGACATCTATATGGAAGAACTGGTAGCAAACGACCTGGCGCTTACCGGTGTTAGTGGACCCACTTATGGTATTAACGGAGTTCCTCTGGATTACAGCATAACGGTATCGAACAACGGCACCGCTCAGCAAGATGCCTACACGGTTGAATTGCATAGCCTAAACTCCAGAGACCTTCTTGCCAGCCTCATCGTTACAGATCCCATCGCAGCCGGAGCAACAGCTACTCATAACATCAGCTGGACTCCTTCTGTAACTGGAATCTATGAAATCTATGCCAGGGTAATTCTTACCGGCGATGCCAACAGCAGCAACGACGAAAGCGATGCTTACACCGTTGGCATCTTTTCCCCGGAGTCTTACCTGCCCTACGTGGGAGATATGGAAAGTAGCACTTCTGGCACCAGCACTCCCTTCAACATGTTGTACAAAAACAACCTGGCAGAAACCATCTATCTGGCTGCCGAAATGCAAATGGCTTCCGGCACCATCAATGGCATAGCCTATTTCAATACCTTCACCCAGGATATTTACATCCCTGTAAAGATCTGGATGCAAGAAACCACCGCCATGGTAAATGATGCCTGGCTGCCCTATGAAGATTACACCCTGGTTTACGATGGCAATGTATTCTTCCCCGCCGGTGTAAACACCGTAGTAATCCCGCTGCAAAATCCCTTCACTTATAGCGGAGGAAACCTGGCAGTAAGAACCAATCGCGTAATGGATACCCAATACTACTCCTACAGCGACAAGTTCTATTACACTGCGGATGCAAACTATCCGGATCGCACTCGCTACTATCAAAACGATAGCACCGAGATAGACCCCACCGATCCCGCTCTTACCGCTACAGGAACTCAATCCGATTACATCCCCAATACCGCCTTTATCGTGGATCCTTATACCGCAGCTCCGGCTCCGGTAATGCCCGCCAATGTGCAGATGGCTATGGATTCAGGCGCCGCTCAGCTTAGCTGGGATGCCGCCACCGGCGCGTATTATTACGTGGTTTACAGTAGCGATGATCCCTACACCTGGACCGGTGATTCAATTACCGAAACCGAAGTATATGGCACCAGCTACAACCCGCCCGCAAGCGCAAAGAAGTTCTTCAAAGTAGCTTCCCGCTCTTACGGACACGAGATTGTACCTACAAGCCGTCTGCTGAACCCACAGTTAAATAACGCTAATGGCCGCACGAAGGATTACAAACCTACTATCGGCTATGAAAACAAGGACTAAATAAACCGGCGGATAAACCGCATACAAATAAGGCCCCGACCCAGGTCGGGGCTTTTTTATTGTAGATGCGGCTTCTAGCCGCATTAATTTCTCACGCGTCTGGAAGACGCGTCTACAATAGCCCCACCGGGGCGATACTAATCATAGCGAGGGTGCGTAAGCCCCTCGATGTATGCAGTACCCCACCCTGAGCCCTTCATGGGCGACACAAAACAATGATTAGAATGTACCAGTTTCGGTTGCCAACTCGTACCAATTTAGATTGCCATTGACACTGCGTCTTCCAGGCGCGTGTTATAAAAAAATCCACGCATAAAACCCGCGTCCACTCTTCCCCAATCTACGTGCCCGAAACCGGCACGTTCCCGTTATTGCGCCTCTCCTGAGGCATCAACCCTCTCAATTCTCAATTCTCAATTCTCAATTCTCAACCCTCAATTCTCAATCCTCAATCCTCAATTCACC
>JALNYD010000301.1 GCA_023230025.1 Candidatus Cloacimonadota bacterium
AAAACCCGCGACGCGGGTTTTCCAGCATTTTTCGTTCCGCCGTCCCGGCCACGCGGAGCCGATGAGGCGAAGCGTAGGGACGCGACCGAAGGTCAAGAGGGCGGAACAGGAAAAATGCGATTCGCGGAGATTCGCGATTATTCGCGGTGGGATTTTTCATGTTTCCACACCCAGCCATACCCTTACTAAATTGGATTGACACTAACACTGCATAAGTCCGATATCAAGCTCCCCGCTCATTAATTTTGGAAGAAGTCCATCCCTTAGTTCTGACAAAGTATTCACTTCAAGATTATTTTGAATTATTTGCGCAATAATTGGAGACATCACCGCATCCATTCTTTTCAATGTATCTATATTGGGCACAATCACCTTTGCCTGATTCAGATGTTTCCGTTGAATATGTCCCATTGTGGTTGCTTTATCTGCGGCAATATTTTGGAATTCTTCAAGATGATATTTTGTCCAGAAGTAATAGAACCATTTCTGATATGTATCTGATGTAACTTTGAACAAATGCTGATTCAGCACACCTTCACCTGATGTCCAGATATCAACCATCAGACTTCCAGACCAGGAAAATAAAACATCGCCATTTTGAACATAATATTTCTCAGGGACAACACGAGACACACGATCTGCTTCATTCAAATTACCATTACGCAATTCCCGAATTTTAATAACCGGCATGTTCTCCTCCCCCTCTTTTGGAGGATATTTTTGGCAGGCTATACCATTCAGAAAATCAGCAATTTGATCAAGAGAGCTAACCTTCCACCCCTCCGGCACCATTCCCATCTCGCTCTCCACCATCTTTCCGCCCGCCGATTTATACGGCTTTCCTTCGGCATTCGGAAACTCAAATGCCACAAACCACCGCTGAAACAACGCCCGGGCGATCTCTTCGAGGACTTTGTTCATCCGGGTGTTGAGTTCGATTTTTTGATTTAATGCTGATATATTGGCAACAATCCTTTTTTGAACAGATAGAGGGGGGAGTTTTATAGATATTTGTTCTATATCTGCTCTTTTAGATATATTCACTTGTACTGACCCACTGGAGCGGGAAATAATGGCGTTAAATCCCTCTTTTGAACTAAAAAAATATTTGAGATATAGTGGCAAAATTATTTGTTTGTTGACTCTTAGAAGCAACAAGGCTTGACTAATAATACCCATAGGATCATTTTCTCGAATGATAGATATTTTTCCCAAGGTCCCCGAACAACTAATTATCAAATCATCCGTTTGAGTGGCAAAACGTTTCATTGATTGATATTTTTCTTTGCTAATAAAAAAACGGAAATCACGAGATTCATATATGGCGTGTTGTTGTTCATAAACAGGGATTCCACTCGTCAATAATTCATTTCGCTTTAATGCAGAGCCAAACGGCCCTCTAATGTACCCCTTTGGAGACAAGACATCGGATAAAACTACATCCATCCAATTATCTGGACAAGAACTCAAAGCCAACCACTTCCAGATGTAAGTTTTAGATTCGTATCCGATTTCCAACCAAAAGTAGGTGACTTCAAATACAAAAACATATGGGATTGGATTATTTTTGCAGACGGTGTCTGACTATCTTCTTCAAACGAAACCTCCGGCATCCCAAACCAATTCAGATACATATTCATCTAAGTCCTCCTGCTGCTAAAGCAGCGGGGGACGGCACGCAAGCCCAACGGGCTTGCACGCGCCCGACATGTGCATGACTCAAGCCCTCCATTTTGAGATCCACCAGAACATGGCACTTCAAAATCCGGTGATAAAACACCAGATCCGCAAAATAATACTCATCCCCGATCAGCATCTTCTTCTGCCGCGCCTCAAAACAAAACCCGTGCCCAAGCTCCAGCAAAAATTCCTTTAGCTTATCCAGAAGTGCCGACTCAAAACACGACTCATCCATCACCTCAGCCGGCTTCAGACCCAGGAATTCAAAAACATACGGATCGCGGATCACCAAAGCAGGCGTCAGCTTCTCCGCCGAAATCTCCGCAAGCTCTGCAAGCTTCTTCTTATCCTTCGACAGACCCGACCGCTCAAAATACATCGAATCGATCTGCCGCTTCAGCTCCCGGACCGACCAGACGCCCCGCATACACTCAACTTCATAAAATGCACGCTTCAGCGGGTCATCAATCTGCAAAATTTCTGAAATATGCGAAAAAGACAACGATGAAACAAGTTTTTCAGGAGTCACACTGAATTTGGGAGTCAGTGACTCCCGAATTCCTCCTATTAAAATATTTTGTTGGTTTGTCTCAGGTGAACAGATCGAGAGAAACTGGGATTTAATCGCCTCCGGCAAAACCTCACCGACCCCGGGGTATCGTTCATAAAACAAAACATACCGCAAAAGTTCCCGCCGATCACATCGCCTCACACCACTCTGTTTCAACTCGCTGGAAATACGCTCATACAACATCTCCCCGTACCCCGCACGATCCGCCCCGTGCAGTTCAAACTCCTTAATATACGCCCCCACACACCAGTTTCGAAGCGTCAGAGAAACATTTACTGCCTTAACTGCAGAAGAAAGACACCGGGAATCAACCTCCCGGATCGATCCCACCAGCACATCAAACGAAAACTCCGCCATCCCTAAACCTCAAACCCCACACTCTTCAATTGTTCCCGGATCTCCTCCTCCGCCTCGCGGCTTTGGAGAAACAGCTCAGACAACTCCCCAGTCAGCCGCTCCATCTTATCCTCGAATGCTTCCCCATCCTCCTCAACCTCCGCAAGACCCACATACCGACCCGGCGTCAAAATATAATCCTGCTTTGCGATATCCTCTGTAGAAACAACCGCACAGAACCCCTTCACATCCGAAAGTGTCCCCTTCTCGAACTCCGAAACCGTCCGCCCGATTGTCACAATTTCCTCATCCGTCAGCTCCCGAAGCTTCCTCGACTTCATCGTCCCGAGATTCCGGGCATCGATAAACACCGTCTTCTTTCTCTGCTTCTTATCCTTGTTAATAAACCACAAAGACACCGGAATCTGCGTCGTATAAAACAACTGCGGGGGCATCGCCACAATACACTCGATCAGATCGGCCTCCACAATATTCTTTCTGATCTCGCCCTCCCCGCCCGACTGCGAAGAAAGCGAACCATTCGCGAGAACTAAACCAAGCCTTCCGTGCGGAGCCAGATGATGAATCATATGCTGCATCCAGGCAAAGTTTGCATTCCCCGCCGGCGGGATCCCAAACTTCCACCGCACATCATCCGCCAGCTTATCCGCTCCCCAGTTCGACAAATTAAACGGCGGATTCGCCATAATAAAATCCGCCTTCAGCGTCGGGTGAAGATCATTATAGAACGTATCGGCACTGAACTTCCCCAGATCCGCCTCGATCCCCCGAATCGCCAGATTCATCTGTGCCATCTTCCAGGTCGTCGGATTCGAATCCTGACCATACACCGAAATATTATTGATATTCCCCCGGTGATCCTCGATAAACTTCGCCGACTGCACAAACATCCCCCCAGAACCGCAGCACGGATCATACACC
>JALNYD010000302.1 GCA_023230025.1 Candidatus Cloacimonadota bacterium
CAAAGAAAAACAAACTACAAACTCGTTCATTGCAGTTAAAATGATTTAGCTATCGCTAAAAACACTTGACTGATACTGCTCACTAAAAAAGCTTGCAAGATAATGAAAACCTATGGAGAATGACGATGAGAAAACTCATATTTATCCTAATAGCCATCACTCTGGCCTTGGGAGCTTGCAGTACTGCGCGTCAGAAGCTCACCCCTCAGGGCAATGTAAACTTCAAAACTGCTCAAGTTTATTATGCTCAACAGAACGTTGAAAAGGCCGAAGAATTCTATCTCAAAGTGCTTACCGATAATCCAGATCATGCCATCTCAATGCGTCGCATGGCTGATATCAATCTGCACAAAGGTGAAAAAATCCCTGACAAAACAGTGGAATACAACAAAGAAGCCTTCAGGCTATATGATGCAGCCATCAAGACCTATGAAAGCTGGGATGCCTTGACTGACGAAGAAAAGATGGATATTCGCGATATGACCCGCCGCAAAGACAGCGCCTGGGTTCGTGTTTTTTCTGCTGGAGAAAAGGCCTATACTGCCGGAAACACTCAAGAAGCCAAGGATATCTTTGAGCTTGCCGGAACTCTTGATCCAGAGCGTCCTCAACCCCAGATTCGTCTAAAGGATATCTATCTGAAGGATCTCGAGGATCCTACCCGTGCGGAAGCCATTTTGCTGCAACTGGTTCAGAAGGATCCCGAAAACCTGCCATATCTGTTGGAAACTGGAGCTTTTTACTTCAACCAGGAAAACTATAATGAAGCTGCTAAGTTCTTTGAGCGCGCCAAAGTAATCGCTCCCACAGATATCGACAACCTCCAAAATCTTTCCTATGCCTATTTTGAGCTCAAGGATTATGATAAGGCGATGACTGCCACTCAGTTGGCTTTGGCTTTAGAACCGAATAATATCGACATCCTTGATAATGCCAAGAACATCGCTTTGGTGAAAGGTGACAAACAGCTTAGCATCACTTATCTGGAGCAGTTGATCGAGCGTCGTAGCATGGAACAGGACTTCGCTGATATTACCATGAAGCTTAATGAAGTGGAAGATTACGCCAAACTGATCACCTATGCCAGGAAGTGGCATGAATGGGATGATACCAACAAATACCCAGTGCAGTATTTAATCCTTGCAGCTCAGAAACTGGGTGATGATGCCTTAATGAAAACATATCAGGATATCCTGAAAGTAATGCCCTAAACAGGCCTGACTTTATCATGGGGGCGATGCATTCGCCCCCTTGTTTTTATGTAATGACTCAACAGCAAAAGAGCTATCTGTATGCAGCAATGGCCATATTGGCCTGGAGCAGCGTATCTACCGCCTTCAAGATCAGTCTCAGGCATCTTTCTCCAATCGGCTTGCTGTTGATCTCATCATTCAGTGCCAGCTTATTTCTTCTAGCCTACAGGTGCTTTAGCAAACCCAAGAGACCTCTGGAGATCATCCGGAATATCAGGCAATCCATAATCCCGGCCCTGCTGAATCCTTTCACCTACTATCTGGTGCTATTTGAAGCATACAACCGCTTAAGAGCCCAGGAAGCTCAGGCCTTGAACTACACTTGGGCGATTGTGCTCTCAATCCTCAGCATCATTGTATTCAGGGAACGCTTTCGAGTCAAGGACATCCTGGCGCTCCTGATCAGCTTTACCGGAGTGATTGTTATCTCCAGTAAAGGCAGAATGCTTAGCCTTGAGTTTGATGATGTCCTGGGAACAGCCCTGGCGGCTGGATCATCTTTGATTTGGGCAGCCTACTGGATTCTGAACATGCGGGATAAGCGCAATAATATTGATAAATTGCTGTTCAATTTTGCCTTGGGATTTGTGATAATTCTGCTCCTGAGCTTGGTCTTGCGGGTTCCGATCCTGCTTCCTCAAGCTATTCCACTGTATGCAATATTGTCTGGAGTATATGTGGGAATATTTGAAATGGGGCTCACTTTTGTGTTGTGGATGAATGCGCTTCAACTGAGTGAAAGCACTGCAAAGGTGTCCAATCTGATCTTTCTGACTCCCTTTATCTCGCTACTCTTCATCCGATTTACGCTCAATGAACCAATTCATATTGCCACAATTGCCGGTTTGATCCTGATTATAACCTCAAACATCATCCAAAAGACCTGATTCAAGGCTGCATCAATCCAGACTTAGTCAGTCATTTAGCAAGCCTTTCAGAGACAAACCACCTGATTGGTTTAACCCTGCCAGGGCAGCATATAAGCTTTGACCTCTTCATTGTAATAGCGATCAGTCATTGTAGCAATAAAGTCCCTGACCTGTTCCGGAGCACTGAAGCCTTGCAGATATGCTTCATTCTTATGATTCAGGAAGTGTTTGAAGATCTTTGATTCCAGGTTTTTCTGCTCAATATCATCCAGGTATTTCTGGAACATTAAGCGCATGGTGCGGTAGATGATGGAGTTTGATTGTTTAACGTTTTCATCGGTGTAGATATGCTTGTAGTTAAACTTCTTCAGCTCCAGCAGTTGATCTGAAGTTTCCTGATCAAAAGCGATAAAATCCTGATCATAGCTATTTACGATAACGCTTTTAATCAGGGTTTCGATGATCTGGGAGTTCTTGTTGCCCAGATATGCCACTTGTTCCTTGGGCAGGTCTTCCCGCTTAAGGATGTTGAAACGAATGGCATCTTCAATATCCTGGCCGATATAGGCAATCGTGTCCGTAATCCGTACCACGCAACCTTCCAGGGTAGCAGGCATCCATTGAGGGCTTTCTCCGGCTTTCTTGGCATCGATATAGGCATTTATATCCGCTTCACTTTTATCTTGTTTGGGGCGGAGCTGAGTGTTGTGAACTTCTCCATCATGAGAGATTATCCCATCACGTACCTGGAAAGTAAGGTTCAGACCACTGCCTTTGCGGGAAATGTGATCCACGATATGCAGGGATTCAATATTGTGATGGAAATGTCCGATTCCAGCCTCATAACAGCTTTCACTGAGAGCTTTTTCACCATCATGACCAAAGGGACAGTGACCCAAATCATGCCCCAATGCGATTGCTTCAATCATCTCGGTATTCAATCCCAGATACTTGCCAATAGTTCTGGATATTTGCGACACATACGCAATATGCAGATTCCGGTTGGTCATTTCTTCATCAATGAGGTTAGTAAAGGAAAACACCTGAGTTTTTCCATGATAGCGCCGATAGGCACCACTATAAAGGATTCTATCCCGATCCACCGCAAAGCGGGAACGCATTATATCTTCATCCTCGACCTTGCTGCGCCAGGCGTCCTGATCTCTAAAGGCGCGAGAGCCCAGAAGGGCATCGTGTTTAGCTTTGATTTCGCTGAATATTTTATCCAGATTCTGGTTCATTGTTTCTCCTAGCAATTTGTTCCGTTTAGGAAATGATAAGCATTATCTTACTTGCTGCAAATGAAATGCTGGAGCCTTGCGATAATTTAATGCCTGCTTCCTTGCCTATAGCTGTGTTCACAGAACCCACAATTCACGTTCTTTTTG
>JALNYD010000303.1 GCA_023230025.1 Candidatus Cloacimonadota bacterium
CGGATGCAATCTTTTCCCCAAGAAGCCGTGCCAACTCTTTAAGCTCAGTTACCTGGGTCTTTGAAAAATGCTGTAAATACTTATCAATGGATGCGGCTTCCTGCTTCGCTTGAAGAGCGATCTCGGCCACTGCTTTGTTCAATTTGTCATTGTAATCCGATCTCAGATCCGTTATCGAAGCCGATACATCATGAACAACGCCTTCAACAGCCGTACTCCACTCATTGTGCTGGTTTCTGAGGTTGGTTAATGCACTTTCGTAATCCGCCGACAGCGCTGCCATCTTTTTCGAAAGGTCAGCGTGTTTCAATTCTAGGTCGGCCATTTTTACGAACAACTCCTCTCCCTTCAATTCCGAGTGTTGCGCTTGCAGCTTTAAATTGTCCAAATGGCTGATAATATTGCCAATATCGGCAAACCTTTCCTTCAAAGATTCCAAATTCTGCCTATATTCGTCTATAGTTTGTTTCAGGTCATGTGCAATGTTGTCATAGTTATCCATCAGTACCTCTATAAGTTTTTAGATAATCGTTATGGTTTTTTAGCAATTTATTCGTGTAAAGTGCGAAATTGACACTGTGGCAGACTAGGTATTCATGATCTGCCAGATCTTGGTGTAACACAGCCAGGAAGGGGATGCATACCTGATCATAAATCCTTTCCATACCCTCTTCATCAATGCTCTCGAACAATGAAGCCCATCCTTTTCTGAAATAGTCCATACCTGTGCTTATCATCTCTTGGGTGCTATTGGCAAGACACAACAGAGTCATGGAGCGCAGGATCAGGAGGACGTAGTTATCCGGATACTCTTGCAGTAAACGGGAACATGCCCCTTCCATATGTTCAAGGTTCTCGATCCGGGAACCTTTGGCAGGATCAGCGACTTCATTGATGTACTTGAGTATTGTTTCCCATTTCTCTTCTTTGCCTCCATCTGTATCAGTCGTCAGATCGCTGATAAACTTCGAGTTAAAGTAGTGGTCAAGCAGATCCCTGATCTCTTCCTTGCTTTTGTGAATGCCCAGATCAGCTGTTTGATACATCTCTTGAAGTGCCTGGTTCCTCTTTTTTTGAACGTTTTCATCGAAAAACCGGGAGAGATCATCAAAGATGCAGGAATAATGGTCAAACAGATCCTCTGAATCAATCTTGGTTTTAAGAGCTGTAATCCTTTTGTGGACGTATGCCTTGGAGCGATATTTTTCCAAATATGCCTCGTAGATCCTGATAATAGTATCAGTTTCAGGTGCCTTGAATTCAACCTCGAAATCCCCGCTTGAATAGTTATTGGAATAGTTCTCAATTACGCCTAACAATTGCAGGCGATACAACACAAACTCACATTGTTTCTGCACTACATCAAAGTTGATTTCCAGTTCAATGCTTCGGGCATATTGTTGATAATCGGAGTTGTTCTTCAGGGAGTTGAACATCTCATATTTTGATATCTTATGGTGATAAACAAGGCTGCTGTTGAACTTGATGATATCCAAGAGGCTACGTTTCGCTAGCGGAACAAGAATGTCTGTAAGAATAGTGCTATGCCGCAGCGCAAATCGTACGTCCTCAAACAAGCTATTATCAAGCTTCTTTTTCGGGTCATTAACTAATAATCTCTTTTGCAGGTCGAAATAGCAGGCACGTGTATTGTTATTGGCCTGGTTACTGTCGTTATCGTCCTTGATTATTTGATTAAAGTAAATCCTTTTAGGCTCGGGCTCCTTTGGCCATTTTCTATAATAATCGATCCCCGAAATGAGTTTCCTAATATCAAGTTTGTTCTCCTCTGATTTGATCCCAAAGATTTCTTTTAGTATAATTGCGGCCAGTTCCTCCGACACATGGGACTTATTCATAAGTTGTAGCTTGAAATCCCGGTCTCTCTCATTATAAAGTAAATAACTGCTGGATGATGACTTATCGCGGCCTATGCGACCTGATTCCTGTACCAAAGACTCAATGGATTTAGGTAGATCTACATGAAAGCTATAACGGATGTTAGGTTTGTTAAAACCCATACCAAAGGCCTGGGTCGCCACCATTATGCCTATCTGACTTCTTTTGAACAAGTTCTGATAATTGTTCATTTCCTCTATGGATACTTGAGCATTTTTTTCATCTGCCCCGCTAAAGTAGCCCACACCGATATGATCATCGTATCGTCTTTTTAGAGAGTAGTAGAAACCATCGTTGCGGCTACCAAACACTCCTGCCAGTCCCTTTTTGTAAGTACAAAAGACAAGTGCGGCGTTCTCTTTTGAGATTGGGACTTGGCAGGATTCGTCGGTTAGAGAACTGAACAGTTTTTCCAATTCCTCATGTTTGTCCGTAGCCCTCAGGAAGTAGTAGTCGATCTCCTGCCTCTTGATCGGATCGGTTACTATCTCAGGTTGTCCTGAACCGTTGATACTCATTTCTTTCTGAACATCATGCTGTACATCAAGAGAAGCGGTCGCGGTCAGCGCTATCAGTGGTAATGGCTTGCCAAATTTAGGTTTGAAACAGTCTACTGCGTTTTTTGCCAGGCTAAGGTAACTGGGACGGAAGTCGTGTCCCCACTCTGAAACGCAGTGAGCCTCATCGATCACAAAGTAAGAAGCGTAACGCCGTTGGTTTGACATATACTGTAAATCTATCTTAGTTAGGGGCATCTGCATGCGTTCCGGAGACATAAGCAGGAACAAGCTCTCTCCGGCAACGAACCGGTTCAGCCTGGTCAGCTTCTCTTCCGGCTCAAGATCAGAATTGATATAAATGGAGTCTATTTGTAGGTCAGAAAACTCTTCATGCTGGTCTTTCATCAGCGAGCGGATGGGCTCTATAACGATGCAGAATCCTGGTTGCATCAAAGCGCTGTATTGGTATACAAGGGATTTTCCTCCCCCTGTGGGGAGTACTCCCAAAACTGACTGCAATGCCAGTGTTTTGCTGATGATCTCTCTTTGCCTAGGCCAGAAATCCTGTTTGCGGAACAATGATCTGAGAAAATAGCACAAAGCATCGTCAATCAGTTCCCCCCTTGCGGGATCGCCTTGATCTGATAGTGAATAACGGATGTGTTCGCTGCTGTGAAATCTGTCAGTAACTGCTTCTTCATTAGTGGTTCCTACAATTATTGCGTTCTCCGTGTCTATCTGTGTAAAGGTTCCAGGGCTCTCACCGCATATAACCACCACGTCTTCTCTGCTTAGAGAAGAGGTATCAAGCGAGGCCAGATCGTTTACCGGAAAGCCGAATTTAGAATTACAAGAGGCCAGGAAAGTATCGTGGGAGTCACCATAAACCTCATACTCAATCTTGGGAAGCTTACTTTCAGGGACCAGCGTGGTAAGCTTTTGAATCATGTTAATAAGACTTAGCATACAGAAGTGGGCATAGAATCGGTCTTTTTCAAGCAGTATAAAACGCACTCGATCTGCATTGTAGTTTAACTGTAAATACTGCAATAAGGCATATTGTGTCTGCGCCATATAGATCAGTGCATCGACAGCGACAGCATGC
>JALNYD010000304.1 GCA_023230025.1 Candidatus Cloacimonadota bacterium
ACCGTCATTATCTAAATCTAACCAAGCGACATTGCCATAGTTTGCGCCAACTAATGGAGCGTTGATATTTGAAAAAACACCATTATTGTTTTGATATACCCAAGTATAGTTTGAACTGTAATCACCAACTTCTCCGATTACTAGTATATCTAGATCACCATCACAGTCATAATCACCCCACTCAACATCTGATCCCTCAAGCCTAGGGAGGTTTATCACATTATTGAAAGTCCTAACGCCTGTTTGGGAAACATCATTACGATAAATTCTCATATTTCCCATTCTTCCAGTTAAGACTAGATCTAAATCTCCATCATTGTCGTAATCTCCCCAGTCACATCCTCCGGCATAAGGGTTATCTATACCATAGTTGACATAAGTATACATACCGTTAACGTTCTGGTAGATTTTGGTATTATAGTAAGTGCCAACCAGAATTACGTCCAAATCCCCGTCGTTATCATAGTCTGCAAACTCTGCGTCTGAACATCCTAAGTTCGGAAGTCCAACGTTGTTTAATGTAAACACTCCCTGGCCGTTGTTTAAGTAAATAACGTTTGAACTGTTATTTAAGTATAAATCAACGTTTCCGTCGTTGTTAAAGTCTATCCATCGAACAACTGCGCCAACCGGTACCGTTGGAAGTCCAGTCCCATTTACCAATGTGAATGTTCCAGAGTCATTCCGATATAGACCATTATTCGTTAATAAATCCATGTCACCATCATTATCAAAATCCGCCGAGGCCTTATCCAAGCCTAAGCCTAGCCCTAAGTCCAGAATCGTAAAAGATGTCTGACCGTGCAAAATGGATAACCCTATCAACAATACTGTGATAAGTATTATCAGCCTTGCTGAATTGTTCAAACGAGATAACAGCATTTTTCCTCCTTATCTTGTTACTCTATAACATTTGTATCTATACTTGATTTCATAATCGCCCATATCCCGAAACCACCGTGCTGATTAACAGCATCGATCCATTCCTGCAGGAAGCGTTTTTTCACCCGATCTTGCTCAGTTTCCTTGCCCTTAGTTTCGATGATGCCCATCTCACCAGTTTTCATCCTTACTATGTAGTCAATCATACCAACGGAGGAGCTCTTCTTTTGTGTGCAGATGGGCTTCGATAGGACTCGGAGCATTATTTTGCTTTGCCATCTTACTTTCCTTTGAACGAATCAATCCACCGTCCAACTTAATGATTCAAACTATCTTTGGAGCTCATCAGATCGTAGATTAGCCCCAAACTCCAATACAGCATAAAACTGATATTTTCTTATTTCGCAACCAATATGCAAACGTCAAATCTGTCAACTCAAAAATCTGTCTCATCCTTGCTCATCCTGATTTGTCAGCATACAGGGTAGTGCTTTCCTGGCTCCGGATCAATGATCACACTGGAACAAGGAGTTAGCATGACCGATGCGTTGATGAACCGAATCAAAGTTCAGTTAGTTAGACATGAGGGCCTGCGGCTGAAGCCATACCGCTGCACAGCAGGGAAGCTGACCATCGCTATAGGCCGAAATCTCGATGACCGAGGCATCTCACAGAAAGAGGCTTATGCCATGCTGGAGCGGGATATCCAGGACTGCGAGCAGTGGCTGCTCGATGAGATACCTGAGATTTACAATAAGCTCGATGAGGTTCGCCAGTCAGTGCTTCTGAACATGTGCATAAGCATCCCACAAAGCCGCTTCGCTCCTTTGCGGGAACCCTGCTACCTGGGCATCAATGGTCTGCTTGGCTTCAAGAACACTCTGGCTTTTATGAAAGCCGGAGACTGGGAACGGGCTGCCAATAACATGCTGGTATCCCACTGGGCAAAGCAGGTTGGTCGCAGAGCGATTGAACTATCCGAGCTGATGAGGAAAGGGCATTGATACCGATCCCGGTCGAGACCGATGTTATGCTCGCCATTCTCAACCTGCCCAAGGAGATGTCCAACAATGGCATCTTCAAGGAGCATCAGGGTCTGGTGCTGGAAATGATCCACTCACTGGTTCTGCAAGAACACTATGATCGGGCAACTCACGATGACTTGCCGGAAGAGGAGCTTTTCCTGATTTCTTTTCGCCACACCCTAAATCCTTTGCAAGCAAAGTCTCCAGGGAACCCGTTTTTGGGTTCTGTTTCCTGATGCTGCACAGTACATGTGAGTTTCTCAACTTGAAGACCCTGGGCGAGGGAATAGTCAAGACCGTAGGATTAGACCAGTCTGCTACCGAACTGCTCACAGGGAGCGAAATAGACGCATTCAAAGCTAACCTTGAGCTAAGAGCACTGACCGGGCTTCGGGACTATCTTAATCTGCAAGGTCAGAATCGCCTGGATGAGCTGAAACCCCGACCGCCAAGAGTTATCCGGGTGGGAGTGATCTGACATGAATAGAACGCAGATGACGCAGATCTAACGGATTAACGCAGATTTTCTTTTCTTTGTGATAAACTGCTGGAGTGCAAATGCCTGAGCAGCAATCTAATACCCTTGATGAGATCATGGTTGAAGTTTATCGGGCTATCTATTCCGCTCTGGAGAGTCGGCTGCACCTGATCGGTTCTGTTATCGATGCAGAGTCCCGCAAGGAGATTCTGGCACAGCAGATCTATGACAAGGGCGACTTCTACGGCAATACCGGCTATCTGCTCCAGACAACCGATACAGCCATGATCCTGAGAGTAGGCTCGAACGTACGTCACGAGCCTTTCGTTTTGGGCGGCAAGGTGCCTTCCTGGACTCCAATCGCTCCCCTTATCGCTTGGGTCGAACGCAAGCACCTGTCTTGGACGGATAAAGAGACGGGGAAAGCTCTGACCGTAGCCGAGATCGCCTATCTCATCCGGGGCAAGATCAAGCGGGAAGGCATCGCCGCCCGTAATGTGTTCGCTCAGGTTATTTCTAACCGGGAGCAGTGGATCTATCAGCAATTGAACGATATCGAGGTGAGCCTGTGACCGCCCTTGAGAAGTACCAAGCCGAACGCAGCCGCATATCTGAAGCTTTGAGTATGGCAGGAGTGGCAGAGACTCTCTACAACAAGGACAACATCCCCAAGAACCTACCCTGCGCCATCCTGATCCTCGATTCCGAGATCGGCAAGCATGGCACCTCCCGCCAGTATGTGGATACCGATATCGCCTGGACGGTTTACCTGATCGTCAATGCACAGAATGTATCCGACCCAGACTCTGATCTATATTCACTCAAGGAGAAGTTCCGGAGTTATTATCAGAAGTTGATGAACCGGGACCTGCCAAGTATCGAGTTTTACACATCCAGAGTGGAGGGAACCAGATTGGTCAGGATTGCCAAGATTGACCTGCTGAAGAGCGGTACCGGAGCGGGATCGTGAGAGTAGTGCGTATGGGTGGCTATAACCTTGCTATCAGCTCCGCTGCTGATCTCCTGGATAGCAAATACAAGCCGGAACCCATAGATCTATCCAAGTATCAGCGGATCGGTAAGCAGTTGGTATCCAAGGCAG
>JALNYD010000305.1 GCA_023230025.1 Candidatus Cloacimonadota bacterium
TGGTGGTTATAGCAGCGAGGCAACACCTGTTCCCATTCCGAACACAGCAGTTAAGCTCGTCTGCGCCGATGGTACTGCATGGGCGACTGTGTGGGAGAGTAGGTCGCCGCCATCGCTAACGCCTTTTGCGCAATTGAGAATTGAGAATTGAGAATTGAGAATTGAGTGAACGGTGAACGGTGAACAGTGAATGGTGTCCTGAAAACCTGAAAACTTGAAAACATCTCAGCCTTCTAAACCCTCTCAACTCTCTCAACCTTCTAAACCTTCTCAACCTTCTCCACTCAAATACTCCTTGACCCAAATGAGGATGTATGAACTCTTGCAATTGAACATATCAAGAGGAGTATCTCATGCGGAACACACTCATAATCATGCTATTAGTCTCCATGTTGCTGCTTAGTGCCTGTGCGGGTAGTGAGCAATTCAAGGAAGGCGGTAAGCGCGCTAATTTCTTTCACGGTATCTGGCATGGCTGGATTGCCCCCCTCAGTCTGGTCTTGAGCATCTTTGGTGATGGCATCAGAATGTATGAGCCAAACAACACCGGCTGGACATACGATCTAGGCTTCTACATTGCCATTCTGGGCGGTTTTGGCGGTTTTGCTCTCACCCGAAAGAAGAAGAAAGATGACTGAGATTGGACTACTGCACCACGTGGAGATCTATGTGGATGATCTGGAGGCCACCAAAAACTTCTGGGGCTGGCTGCTGTCCCGCTTGGAATATGCTGCATTTCAGGAATGGGACGCGGGCATCAGCTACCGGAAGCATGATACTTATATAGTATTCGTTCAAACTGAAACCAGGCACAAAAATCCTAGATACCACCGTTGCCGTAGCGGCCTGAATCATCTGGCCTTTCATGCCTCGAAAGAACTTATCGACTGTATAGAGGCTGAACTTCGCGACCGGAGTGTCACCATCCTTTATGAAGAGCGTCATCCCTATGCTGCCGGCGACGATTGTTACGCAATATTCTTTGAAGATCCTATGCGCATGAAAGTGGAGCTTTGTGCCTATTGAGGGGAGGGTAAAGCTGCGCTTTGACGAGATAGGCAGCTGCGCTGCGAAATAGGCACTTCGTGCGAGATGGGTGCCTTCGGCACGAGATGGGTCACTGCGTGACGTTATAGGCTGCTTCGCAGCGATAAGGGTTGCTGTGCAACGAGATGGGCACTTCGAGCGAGATAGGCGGCTTCGCCGCGAAATAGGTGCTTGTGGCACGAAATGGGTCAAAGCTACGATTTGACGAATTGGGTAGCCATTTTGTTGGGTATTTGGGATGGGGGGGGGGTATGGAACAAATATTGCATAGCTGTTTAATGCGGAACTAAGAATATTACGTGAAGCATCAAACAGGATGAAGGTTATGGATAGAGAGATACCGAAGAATGAACAGGTGAAAAGGAAACTGAAGATCATTCCTTGGATACTTGTGTTGTTTTTGATCCTTATCACAGGGCAGTTATGGCTACGGCGCATTCTCAGCACAACGACAGTGAGAAGCAACGATATTCTATCCGCCAGGGTCATCCGTGGCCGAATGGAGGGCTCGTTTACGGCTGATGGCATCTTGACTCCGGTCAGTACCTACAATGTGGAAGCCATGACCGGAGGCCGCATCGAAGCTATCTTTTTCAATACCGGAGACTATGTAAAGAAAGGCGACACCATTTTGCGGCTCAGCAATGATGATCTGAAGCTCAATCTACTGGCTCAGGAAGCAGCCGTTGCAGAACAGGTGAATAATCTCAGCAATGCCCGGATCTTAAGTAATCAGAGCAAGCTTAGCCAGCGCCTCAAAGTGGCAGAGGCTCATAATGCTCTGAAGCGTGAGCGACGAAGCTTTGAACAAAAGCAAGAACTACAGCAGAAGGGCTTTATCTCACTGGAAGAGTACCTTCTGGCAGAAGAGGACTTCCAAATCGCTCGGACCAGGTTTGAGTATCTGCAGGAAGAAGCTCGAACAGACTCGCTATATCGGGAGCAACAGCTGCTGCAGCTGGAAGGAGCGGTGAATCAGTTACAGCTTAGTCTGCGCCAGATTCGCAACCGCATAAATGAACTGGATGTAAAGGCTCCAATGAGTGGTCAAATTACGCAGATGGAACTCAAATTGGGTCAGATCATCAGCAGTGGATCGCTGCTTGCCATGCTGGAGGATGATACTGAGTATTACATCAAGGGCAGAGTGGATCAATATTATCTTAGCAGGCTGAGCGAGGGAGCGGAGGCTAGAATACGTCATCAGGGTCAGGATTTGATGCTTCATGTAAGCAAAATCCACCCCCGGCTGGTAAACGACAAGATTCAAGTAGATATCACTGGGGATATTCCTCTTGGGATGAGATCCGGTCAATCGCTTGCCATTGAGATCATTACGGATAGCCTGGATGATGTGCTGTATCTTCCGCAAGGCCAGTATTTGAACGATGGGGGAGGACACTGGGTCTATGTGATAAATGAGGATGGTAAAAGTGCCGCTCGTCGCGCAGTAAAAATGGGCTTTCGCAATATCCGGGAAGTGGAAGTAGTAGAAGGCCTGAAAGAGGGGGAAGAGGTGATTACGTCCTCATACATAGCGCTTAAGGAAAAAGAAAGAATTCAGATCAGTGAGGCAAGATGATCTGGAAACATATCCAAATGGCATTTCGGCAAATGGGCAGACAACGCTTCAGCTTTGGCATAGCAATCTTAGGCCTGGCCATCAGTTTAGCCGCGTTTGGCTTTCTCCTGTCATATTCCAGATAC
Organism: Candidatus Cloacimonadota bacterium; assembly: GCA_023230025.1. Taxonomy (GTDB): domain Bacteria; phylum Cloacimonadota; class Cloacimonadia; order Cloacimonadales; family Cloacimonadaceae; genus UBA5456. The sequence continues at coordinate 2,755 of JALNYD010000305.1, forward strand.
TATCTTGATTATGATAAGAACGTAGAGAACCATCAAGAGTGGTACCGTCTAAGATACAGCGAAGCACATCCCGAGGTGGGCGAACACGCTACTGCATCTTTTTTCATCCCTCCTGCCCGGATGCTGCTACGCGATATCCCAGAGGTAAAGGATCACATAGTATATTGGCCAAGTGTGATAGCGCTCAACCTCATATGTGACGGCAGGTCTTTCCAAATGGAGGAGAGGGTTTATGTTTCAGCCGGTTTTCCACAGCACTATAAGATGGATATCATCTATGGGAATCCGGATTCTCTGCTGGCTGACCGCAATGGAATCCTGATTAGCGAGAGCTTTTCCAAGAAATTCTTTGGCGGTATCAATCCTGTAGGCAAGAAAGTCTATGTGGGAGAAACCCCACGGTATTTTATCAGCGGAGTGTTTGCGGAGCTTGACCCTAATCTGCATTTAAAGCATGATCACTACTCTCTTTGGTTCCAGGATGAAGAGGATAATGGCAGTTCCGAAGACGACTGGTATCTGCGTGGACATGTGCGTGTGCGTATTCCCGATAAAGATGATGTCGGTGTGGTACAGAAAAAATTGAATGAGATGCTGGAACAATATCGCGCGATCATCGGTCAAAAAGGTCAATTGCAAGTATATCTGGACCCGATAAACAAGATACACTTCATGACAGGCCTAAAAGACGATGCCCCAACGATGTCCATCACAAGCCTATA
>JALNYD010000306.1 GCA_023230025.1 Candidatus Cloacimonadota bacterium
TTGATACCACTCCAATCTCTGAGAGCCGGTTTGCTCCGGATGAAGCGGATTCCTTAGCGAAAGCACGATCATGCGTTTATCCCCACCCAGCAGTATACCTTTACCAAGGGGAAGCATATATTTCAGATCAGAGCCGGCCAAAAAGTAATCATTTTGCGCCAGAATGCTATCCGCTCCCAATCGATAACACCTCAGATTAGTGTACAATTTTACATAGAGGTAATCGCCCCTTATCAGTATCTGATCCGGGGACACTTCCCCCAAGCTGATCTGATACTTCAGGATGGGGCTGGCAAACTCGGAGATATCATAACAGCGCAGGTATCCTCCCGCCATGTCTACATAGGTAGCCAGCCAGAGCTCATTTCCACGAACTGCCGATTGATGGACCGCATGGAAAGGTTCCATCAGCCAATACAGTTGGCTGGGATTTGCCGGATCTGAGATGTCAAGGCAGACCAATCCACCCAGACGGTTGCTGAGCAAGGCATAATTATTATAAATCTCAATACTTAGAGGGTGGGTGGGAAAATCCTCATTTTGATCTAATGGCAGAGGAAAGCTGCTCAGCTTGTTTCCGGCTTGCAGGTCATAGATATCCAGGGCAGGGGCATAAGTGCCATAAGTTTCAGCGTTATAGACAAACGAATAGGCATTCAAGAGCAGCTTGTCCTTAAGCTGCAGCACATCCCCCCTGAAAGAAACCGGCTCAATCAATTTGGTGGGATATAGCGAACTGTCATTGCGGTAATCCAGAACATTGAATACGGAGTTAAACCCGGCAATCCAAGTATCATTGGCTACAATATTCCAAATGCCATAATACTGGATATTGATATCGGATAGTGTGTAGCTGCTACCGCTAAGGACTGCTGTCCGGAGTAATTCCGGAGAATATTCTGAATGGATAAACACCATCCGGTCACCCGAAGCTCGCATAAAGCGGGAGGGGTATTCCCAATCCTCCATACTCTGCTTCAGGCTGGTCACGGGTGAATTGGGATTGCCAAGATCAATAGCCATGAGCCCCATTTCAATGTTATAAATAGGTCCCTCACAGTATAAAGACCAAAGGATATTTTCGTGGATGTGGGTTCGATGTATCAGTTCGTCGCAATCCAGAATCGTGCTGCTGATCAGGCTTGGGGTATCCGGATTGGCGAGGCTATACACCTTTAGTTCATTCAAGCTATTGCAGATAAGGTATTGTCCCATGGCAGCAACCTGGCTGTTGTGATAATCCAGTGAGCTGTCGCTATAGGCAAGAGCGTTGCAGGGCCGTAAATCGTAAGGATCAGATGTATCCACAATAAATAGGGAATCGCCCTGGCATACTATAAAACCATCACCGGCAACCATATAGCCTCTGGTGAAATTACTAATGCTGATGCTATCCATGCTGATGGGAAGTTCCGGATCAGACAGATTGTAAGAGCTGAGAAAGCCCAGGGAAGTGGCAATATAAAGGATATCGTCCCGGATCAGGCCTCCTCTGTGGTTTGCCCCCAGATCAAGCACATTAACCACAATGGGGTGCCGGATATCCTGCAAAGAGATAACGTATATGCTTTCATACAAATAGAGATAGGCGTAGTTGCCATGGCACAGCACTTGAGAGCTATGGTCATTAATTCCCGGGATTTCCAGCACCGCTATAGGCATTCCACTGGGTTCATCGAAATCCACAATGGCAAGGTGATATGAGCCCCCTACGAACAATCCGTAATCTCCATATTTGCAGAAATCTTCAGGGATACCTAGTTCCGGCAGGGACTTTGAAACCAGGTTTATATGCTCACTGTGCAAAGCGCCAAACAGGATCAAGAGTGCAAATAGTGTGTTTAATCTCATTAGTATCTCCTTGCATTGTACCTTCTTAACTAATGCCAGTTTAAGGCAGGATCGGTACTAAATAACAACGTTACGAATTTGTGCATATAAGTCAAGCAAATATTGCAAAACTTTCATCACAATATCCAAACAGCCATTATCTGTCAAGATCTTCCCGCTTTCCCCATTGGTCATCGTCACGATGCGGTTACCTTGTGGTCACAAAAGTAACGGCAAGGTAACCGCATCGTGACGACAGATAATGGGGATTGAGTACAAAAAAAACCGTGGGGAGCACCGGGCGGCGTCCCCACGACTCGGAGGGCATTCTATGTAGGGTCTGTAGGCTGTAGATAAGTTATTTGCTTTGGTTGATTTGTCAAGTGAAAAAAACCACTTTATTCGAATATCGCTCAAAATGATAGGACACATATGCTTGTATCTCATTATGTATTAAGCGCTTGGATGCGGCGCTATTAAATTGTATTTCTACAATAATCAGGTACTACAGAGTTATTGATAACCGAGAATTATGTACCATAATCTCCATGGAATAGCAGGTTAGACAGTATCTATGCATCTAACATCTGATCGTAACCACGGTTTCAACCAGTTGGTACGCCGAATTTATCTGGTAACAATGAATCAAGGATGGCTGCATAGCCCAATTGGTCAACTTAGTATAGGCAATTTGTAGCAAAAGGGATAAGATGATTGTGGGGAGAACAATTCACATCCGGTGACCTGGATTAGTAAGAAGTGACATCGGAAATGTCAAATCGTGACACCCGTTTGACAAAACCCCTGAAAAGCCCACAGTTTGTGACACCAATTTGTCAAACCAACGGCAAGCACAGTAGGTCAGAAGTGACAGCGATTTGTCAAATCATGACTCCAATTTAGCAGGTTGTGACACTGTATTGTCAAATAGGACTTTGTCTTCAGCTACATCATACTCTTTAATTATTAAACCATCCGTATTCTCGGGGCCGTACTCAATAATCTTCCACTCCCAATGTACATTCCAACAAATGATGAAGCATCTAAACCCAACACCCGCAGCACCAAGCCTTCTCTTGTTATTCTCGAAAAACACCAGATCCTGAGCAGATGGGCCGAAATGAGTACTTCTACCTGGATGATTATGATAATCGAGAACTTCGCTGCAGCCATTATCTCGAGCATATTTACCCCATTTAAGTACATTATCGGTTGATCTGACACTGCCCAAGTTCCCGAGGTTGGCCGCTGCTCTGACGGCAATATTGTTTCTCACAAAGATTGTCACAGAAACCTCTCTATGCTCGTTAAACATGGCTTTGGGTAATAGTTCCTCGATCTGGTTAACGGAGCTCCATCTGAGCTCATGAAAGTTCTTGAATCTGGCTCCCTTTGACCTTCGCGGGAATGCCTCATATATATCGATCATCTGGTGTTCAAAACCCTGAATCTTAGTTCTTATCTGTTTGATCTGATTATGTTCATTCTTGCTTGTGCTATTGTAAGAATCGAAAATAAGAATGATTAGCTCATAAATCATCAATGCTGGGATGGGAATAGCAATGATAACCCCTAGGACCTTTCCCAAATCAACCCTGGCTAATAGCATCCATATCGTTGCCACAGAA
>JALNYD010000307.1 GCA_023230025.1 Candidatus Cloacimonadota bacterium
ATCTCTTCCCGGAAGCGGCAAAAGTGGTTGTGCGCTCAAACACTGCTTCCGTTTCGATGCTGCAAAGGCATTTCAAGATCGGCTATGCCCGGGCCGGCAGAATCGTGGACTTACTGGAGCAGGCAGGAGTTGTGGGTCCGCATTTGGGCAGCAAATCCCGGGATGTAATTGCCAATCGAGAGGATTTGATCCGAATGGGAGTGATGAATGAAGAAGATTAACCTTATCCTGCTGTTGCTGCTCGGTGTGCTCTATGCTCAGAGCGTGCCGCAACTCCATCAGAGAGTTCAGAATCAATACCAAAACCTCAGCAGCTTTCAGGCCGAAGTGGAGCAAAGCAATTATTTCGCTCAGTTAAAGCGCAGTATCGTCTTCAATGGTAAGATCTATTTTAGACCTCAGCGCATGCTGATGCACTTCAGCAATCCTTCGGTGCAGAGATTGCAGATTAATGCAGGGAAAGTTCAGCTCTATGATGCTTCTTCCAATACTCTGTTAAACAGCTCCATATTACCGGAGTTTGGCAAGATGAATCCTGTGGAGATTCTGCAGCACTATTGGACCAAGAGCCAGGTACGCATCGTCAAGCAATCCAAAGGCATGAGCACGATCGAACTTGTGCCCACCAAAGATCCCATGATCAAAAACCTGCAAGCCACCCTGGATTCGAAATCCGGACTGGTGCACAGCCTCAGTTATGAGGATCCTTCCGGAAACAAGGTTACATACCGCTTTTCGGGAATCAAGCTCAATCAGAATATCCCGGCCAGCGTATGGGTATATGAATACCCCAAAGATGTGCAGATAATCAATCAATAAACAAGGAGATCAATGTGATAGCCCTGATCATGGCCGGAGGATCCGGCACCCGTTTCTGGCCTGCCAGCCGTGCCAGCGAACCCAAGCAGTTTTTGCAGATTTCCGCGAGGCGCTCCATGCTTCAGCTCACGGTTGACCGCTTGTTGCCCCTGATTCCGATTGAGGATATCTATATTGTTACTGCCGCTTCGCAGGTGAGCCTGGTGCAGCAGCATTTGCCCAATCTGGCGCTTGAGAACATCATCATCGAACCTTTTGGGATGAATACTGCTCCCTGTATTGCCTTAAGCGCAGAGTTTCTAAAACAGCGCTATAGTGAGGACAACACCATGATCGTGCTGCCCGCAGATCACGTGATCCGGGATCCCAATGCCTTTCATCAGGCTTTGAAGAAAGCCGATGCTGCCGCCAAAAATGAAAGCCTGATCACCTTCGGAATCGTCCCAGATTACCCAGCCACCGGTTATGGATACATCGAAGCGGGAGCAATGATGGAAGCAGGCTTACTTAGTGTCACACGGTTCAAGGAGAAACCGGATCGTGAGACTGCGGAAGGTTTTTTGAAACAGGGTAATTTCTATTGGAACAGCGGTATGTTTTGCTGGAGCATCAGCGCCATCGACAAAGCATTCAAAAGCTATCTGCCCGAAGTCGCACAGCTTTGTCAGCAGATCTCCAAGCGCTGGCGCCAGGATTCTTACACCTGTGATATCAGTGATTTATATCAAAATATGCCTCGCATCCCCATCGATATCGGGATCATGGAAAAAGCCGAATCCCGTTATGTGATTCCGGTAGACCTGGGCTGGAGCGATGTGGGAAGCTGGAAAGCCCTGGCGGATATCAGCCCCACCGATGCTCAAGGAAACTATTCGGCGCACGAATACCTTACCCTTAATGCACATGGTAACTTCATTCACAGCAAGAAATTCACCGCCCTGATCGGAGTGCAGGATCTCTGTGTGGTTGAAACCCCGGACGCCATTCTGGTTTGTCACAAAGATAATTCTGAGGATGTGAAACAAGTGGTTGATCATCTCAAACAAGCTTCCCGGGGGGATTTGCTTTGAGCAAAGGCTCTTTCACGAAACAGCTATAGATAACACAATAAACTCCTGGAGGAATAAATGGACAGCAAGACTTTTAGCTATCTTTACCACAAAGTCCGCGGGTACTCCGATGAGGATATTCGCAGAGAAAGCGGATTAACCGAAGATGAATATGAACTCTTTGAACAGGCCATGTCCCCCATGGTTGAAGAAATCCATAAACAACAGAGCAGATCTGAGCATATCGGCAACGATTTCGTGCAGCTCACCCGCTACATCTATGCTGGCAAGAGCGATCAGGAATGTGGGCTTACGCGCCCTGATGCCATCAAAGCACGCAGCGGCGAGATCTTTCCGCTACCGGCAGTTGGCAAGCTTGATTTTGGGAAAATGAGCCTGCAGAGCGCAATTGGACAGCGGCGCAGCCTGCGTAAATATGCTGAGGTTCCCCTCAGCCAGGAAGAACTCTCCTTCCTCTTGTGGTCTGCCTCCTGGGCTCGCGATTTCAGATCCAACGAGCGGATGGAAATCACCTTCCGCAATGTGCCCTCGGCAGGATCCAGACACCCCCTGGAAACCTTTGTGGATATCCGCCGGGTAAGCGGGATCAAACCCGGTTTGTACTATTACCATCCCATCAAGCATTGCCTGATCCTGATCAATGAAGATCCCCAAACTCAGGAGGCTATCCTGGAAGGCTGTTTCCGCCAGGAAATGATCCAAAACTCTGCCGTAAACTTCATCTTTACCGCAGTTCCATATCGCACCGGGTGGCGTTATGGTCAGCGCGGGTATCGCTATCTGTATCTGGATGCGGGACATGTGGGACAAAACGTGCATCTTGCCGCAGAAGCCATCGGTGCCGGAGCCTGCATGATCGGCGCCTATATGGATGAAGCTATGAACGATGTGCTGGGCGTAGATGGCATTGAAGAGTTTGTGATCTATATTGCAGCAGTGGGTAAAAAACCGGAAGCCTGAGCTCAGAACAAGGAAGCCTGATCGCTTATTGCTCGCTTCCTCCCTGGGGTAGATAAACGTCAGGATGACGTTTCCACACTGCAGGAAAGCCTGATCGCTTATAGCTCGCCTCCTCCCTGGGGTAGATAAACGTCAGGATGACTTTTCCACACTGCAGGAAAGCCTGATCGCTTCCTCCCGGGTTCACGCTATGTTCAGCACTACATCAGCCCATAATTTCCACATGGCAAGGGAGAATTATGGGGTGATATAGTGCTGAACTAGTGGTGATGCATCGGGGAAGGTGGAAGCTTCTTGAAGCTCAGGCTGTTGACCAAGCCTGCATCAAAGAGTTTATCTCTGCTTTATCAACAGCCTCTGCGGTCACAGGTCTCTGAAAAGAAAGCAATTCCTTTACTTGTGCAGGCGAGGAGCTCTGCAATCCTCCTTCTGGACGAGGTATCTGCTGCTATCAACCTCATAAATAATGGCTCCGACCCGCTGAAGTCAAAGCCGGCTTCACAATTAGCTGTGAATGCACAGTTTATCAAGCCTACTTCAACTCCAAAGCAGTCGATAAGAACTCCTATCAGAATCTCCATTTACATCCAGATCAAATCTGTTTTTT
>JALNYD010000308.1 GCA_023230025.1 Candidatus Cloacimonadota bacterium
TAGCAGGAGTGATATTTATGTTGAGACGCACAAATGATTAAATAATTATCAATCTATGACTAATTAAAAAGTGTATGGTGTATGTCAATGTCAAAACTTAGCTTAATTGCATCAATCATGCTTCTCCTGATCGTCTTTGGCGGTATAGGTGCCGTATCAGCCGCTGAGATCTCAGTAGATGCTCCGCTTTCAGAACTCAAAGACGTTGGTCAAACAGGTGCGTTTCCCATCAAAGTAACAGATGCTTTGGAATTGCAAACCATCGAATTTACTGTTATGGCAAATTCCTCGTTGTTTACTGGTCTGGCCAATGACCTATCTCCCACACCTGGCTTTAATGTTTTTCAATTTGTTGACTCTGATAGAGTTACTATGTATGTTTCAATCTATAACTCTCCAGGCATATTTATCACAGGTTCATCTACATTATGTTATGTAAATTATACATTAAATGATGGCGTGATCCTTGATGGTTCAACGACAGAAATCTCTCTTATATTAACTGATATTGAAGACAAATCAGGATCAGTTACTACCAAAAACTACACACTCCAGCTCCCCGACAAGGTTCCGCCGGTGATCACGTTTACCAGCCCGCTTACGAACGTTGGCCACAACTTTAGTATCGCTGCAAACATCACCGATGTGGGCGGCGTGTCGAATCCTGCAAATGTCACGCTCACGGTGAACGGAACGTTGGCTGCGGCTTCTGTGGACGTTACAAATCCTCATGATGTGATCCTCTCTGCATCCGTCACCGATGTTCCAAACGGCGTTGCCACACTCATCATCACTGCAACCGATGATGCAGGAAATGTGAATTCGTCCACCCTGCAGGTTACCGTCGACTCGTCTCCTGTTGTGATCACGGTGAGTCCTGCCAGTACAACGATCAATGCAACCGAATCTCTTCCGTTCTCTGCAGTGGTCGTGGATCAGTATGGACAAACGATCGATGTACCTCTCACATGGGCAGTTACTCCCACATCTGCCGGTCTGATCGACGCCAACGGGAATTTTACTGCTGATGCATCGGCATCTGGAACAGCTGTTATCAGGGTCACTCCTGATGACAACACATCTATCCATGCAGAAGCCACAGTAACTATTCTGCCGCTTGTCCCGGCATCTGTCAACATCACAGACAAACCCGCTGGAGACCTTGAAGTTTCTGACACCTTCCTGTTTAGATATGCGGTCATAGATCAGCTCGGCAATCCCTTTGTTACAAACGTGACCTGGTCGAGTTCCAATACGACTGTCGGAACAATCGATTCAGCAGGCAAGTTTACTACCAACGGTCCCGGTTCAACGCTCATCACCGTTATCTGTGATGATAATACCTCAGTAACAGACACTGCAACTGTCAATGTTGTCTCTCTGATCCCGCGAAACATCACCATCTCTCCTGTAGTTTATTCGTTGACGGTAACTCAGAACGTCACATTCACCGCAACTGTAACCGATAAAAACGGAAACATAATGATTGGTGCACCCGTCAGCTGGGCAGTTACTCCCGCATCTGCCGGTGTGATCGATGCCAACGGGACGTTCACTGCTGACGCATCGGCATCCGGAACGGCTGTTATCAGGGTCACTCCTGACGACAACACTTCCATCCATGCAGAAGCCACAGTAACGATCAATCCGCTTACTTCGGCATCTGTCAACATCACCGCAAAACCGTCGGCAAACCTTGAAGTCCTGGACACCTTCCAGTTTACATCCGCGGTCATAGATCAGCTCGGCAATCCCTTTGTTACAAACGTGACCTGGTCAAGTTCCAATACGACCGTCGGAACAATCGACCCCTCCGGCAACTTTACTGCCAACGTTCTCGGTTCAACGCTCATCACCGTTACCTGTGATGATAATACCTCAGTAACAGACACCGCAACTGTCAATGTTGTCTCTCTGATCCCGCGAAACATTACCGTCACTCCCACAACTACAACTATAACGGCAACGCAGAATGTCACATTCATTGCAAATGTAACCGATAAAAACGGAAATACGATCTCAGGTGCACCTGTCAGCTGGACAGTTACGCCTGCATCTGCCGGTGTGATCGATGCCAACGGGACGTTTACTGCTGATGCATCGGCATCCGGAACAGCTGTTATCAGAGTCACTCCTGACGACAACACTTCCATCCATGCAGAAGCCACAGTAACTATTCTGTCGCTTGTCCCGGCATCAGTCAACATCACAGACAAACCCGCTGCAAACCTTGAAGTCTTGGACACCTTCCAGTTCACTTCAGCGGTCAAAGATCAGCTCGGCAATCCCTTTGTCACCAATGTGACCTGGTCGAGTTCTAATACGACCGTCGGTACAATCGACCCCTCCGGCAACTTTACTGCCAACGTTCCCGGTTCAACGCTCATCACCGTTACCTGTGATGATAATACCTCAGTAACTGACACGGCAACAGTCACCGTCGATGATGTGTTCCCGTGCAATATTACTATCACTCCTACTGTCTATTCCTTAACTGCAACAGAGAATGTCACATTCACTGCAACTGTAACTGATAAGAATGGGCAGACGATCGTTGGTGCCCCCGTCAGCTGGACGCTTACGCCATCAACTGCAGGTCTGATCGACTCCAGCGGAAAGTTCACTGCTGATGCATCGGCATCTGGAACAGCTGTTATCAGGGTCACTCCTGATGACAACACATCTATCCATGCAGAAGCCACAGTGACTATCAACCCGCTTACTTCGGCATCTGTCAACATCACTGACAAACCCGCTGGAGACCTTGAAGTTTCTGACACCTTCCAGTTCACTTCAGCGGTCAAAGATCAGCTCGGCAATCCCTTTGTCACCAACGTGACCTGGTCAAGTTCCAATACGACCGTCGGAACGATCGACTCAGCAGGCAAGTTTACTGCAACTGCTCTTGGATCAACGCTCATCACCGTTATCTGTGATGATAATACCTCAGTAACAGACACTGCAACTGTCAATGTTGTCTCTCTGATCCCGCGAAACATCACCGTCTCTCCTGCAGTCTATTCGTTGACGGTAACTCAGAATGTCACATTCACCGCAACTGTAACCGATAAAAACGGAAACATAATGATTGGTGCACCCGTCAGCTGGGCAGTTACTCCCGCATCTGCCGGTGTGATCGATGCCAACGGGACGTTCACTGCTGACGCATCGGCATCCGGAACGGCTGTTATCAGGGTCACTCCTGACGACAACACTTCCATCCATGCAGAAGCCACAGTAACGATCAATCCGCTTACTTCGGCATCTGTCAACATCACCGCAAAACCGTCGGCAAATCTCGAGGTTCTGGACACCTTCCAGTTCACTTCAGCGGTCAAAGACCAGCTCGGCAATCCCTTTGTCACCAATGTGACCTGGTCGAGCTCCAATACGACTGTCGGAACGATCGACTCAGCAGGCAAGTTTACGGCAACCGCTC
>JALNYD010000309.1 GCA_023230025.1 Candidatus Cloacimonadota bacterium
TGTTAGTAACAGCCAACAGGTTTTGCATCAGGTTGCGCACTCCGGCTTCTTCCATATAGAAAAGTGGGAAACCCATCAGCCAATTGCTATTACCGATCTTGATCCCGGCTTTCTTGTTTGCTCCATTGAAGCTTTCGGGCATCTCGGCATAATACATCCCCTCATAATGAGTATCAAATGTATTGATCATTGGCAACATCCCGTTCCAAGGGGCTGCAAGCTTGGTCTGGTCGATTGCCAAAGGGGGGTAATCATTATATTCGTCGCAGATCAAACCAGTAAGGCAGGCCGCATTATCATAGTAGATGCTGTAATCATCAAACAGCAGATTGAGCCAGAATACTTCGGAAAAGGAGCTCATGCTACGCCATCCGGAAAAGATCAGATTACCACAACCATATATGTAGCTCAGCAAGGTATTCTCTGCTTCAAAAGCGAGGTTCTGGGTAAAATCATCAGCATGCCAGATAACAGTGTGATAGGCGGATAAATCATCCAGAGTGGGCAAGCCTTGTGTGGCTACATCCCATTCATCGTATTCATAAGGTGAGATTGCCGCTGCATAGAAGTCATCAACCATTGAATCATCGGGACTGAGGTCGGTGCCACTGCCATCCCGGGTTTCATCCACCACCAGCAAGGGCTTGTATAAATCCAGATACACGGGTCTTGCCGTCAGGATATTGGAGGGGCGGGTGAGAAAGCCATCATTGTCCATCCCACGGATCATAAACTCATATTCCTGATTTGGGTTCAGTTGATGCAAAGTAGCGTAATTGAGGTGGATGGGGCCTACATCGAGTTCGATCCAGTCTTCAGAACCGCTGGTGCGATAATAGACTTCGTAACACTCCACCCCGGGAAAGTATTCCCACTGCAAACGAGCTGATTCCGAGTATCCTATTGCGGAGATCAGTCGGGGACGAATCTCGCTGATTTCCCGCAGGAGAGTCCAATTGTTATGATTCAGGCTAAGCTCGTCAAATGAGCTGACATTGCTGAAAAGATTGATGTATTCATCAGCCGTGGCATGCACAAGCAGGGAGTCGCTTCCGCTGGTACCCGACAGTTTGATCGGGAAATCAACGGCAAAACTTGTGGCAGTAGGCGATGAGCTCTGGGCAATAACTTTTAACTGGGAGCTTTCTTCCTTGTGCAAGAGCTGCAATGTGACCGAGGGAATGCCGCTGCCATAGATCCATTGCTGGAAGAATTGTGCCAAATCCAGACCGCTGATGGCTTCTGCCAGCGCTTGAAACTCACTGGTAACCACGTTGCCATTCCGATAGGTGCTGAACCACTGTTGCAAAAGCTGGAAAAACTGCGCATCCCCCATCTTCAAGCGCAACATATGCAACACACTGGCAGCCTTTTCGTAAGAGGGCGGGGCGAAGTAATTTCCAAAAGAGGGATTATAGATCACCGCAGCCCCATAGGAGTTTTCCCAATTCGTGTAGTACTGGTGATAATTGCTTAGCACATAGTTGCAGGCGGCCTGCCAGCCTTCTTCATGATCCACCCAGAGATGCTCACTGTAGGTGGCAAAGCCCTCAGAGAGCCAAACATGCGGAAAATCCAGGAAGCTGACTGCATTGCCATACCACTGATGTGCCAGTTCATGGGCAACGGTGAGTTCATGAGTTTGGTTTCCGGTGATGATATAATTCCCCAGGGTAGTCATGGTTTGATGTTCCATTGCGCCAAAAGTGCTCATGCTCACTGTTGCATTGCCATATTTTTCAAAGGGATAAGCGCCAAACAGAGTGCTGAAATAATCAATCATCGCGGGCAGATTGGCAAAATCCACCAGGGCGTTGTTGTATTGATTCTGAGTTACAAAGTTCTGAATGGGAACCTGACCGTTCATAGCGCTCTGAACAATCTCCTGATAGGGACCTGCAGTGATGCAGACCAGGTAAGTTGTCATGGGGTTTTGCCCCCGCCAGGTAGTTGTCGCAGTGCCATTTCCATTGTCAACAATGCCTTCCCGCAAACCGTTGGCAGCCACCTTCCAATCGCTGCGCATGGTGATGATCAGATCCACCACGGCTTTGTCCCAGGGATGGTCATAGCATGGCCACCAATATCGTCCGGCATCAGGATCGGAAATCGTGAAAATGCTGTTGGTCTGAAAATACATCCCCACGTTATATGCCCCCCCGGAAAGCTGCGGAGTCCCGGAATAAAACACCTGTGTTTCAAAGGTTTGATTTGGGCTGGCATTGACAGCGATGCTCACAATCCCGTCAGTATGGGTATAAGTTGCCGGGTTACCATTCACCAAAACCTGGCTTACTGCAAGCCCTACCAATTCATAATTGATCGCGTTCAGGCTTTGCTCAGCCAGAACAGTGGCCAATACATTGCCTTCGACGAAGTTCGGGTTTTGGGATATGGCAAGCGTGATCTCATATTTCTGCACATCAAAGCCGGTTGCGCTATCGGCTTTGGCATCCTGAAATCCGGATCCAAGCTGGCTGAAATTATATTTGCGGGAGGCTGAAGCATCCCAGATCCTGCTCGCAAACATACTGCTGAGACAGGTACTGAGGCAAAGAAAGATCAAGAAACGTGCCGCTTTCATGGCTGTTACTCCTGGAATATCATTAAACTTCATTCTCAAGATGCATTTTTTGTTCCATAGCACACCCGGGTGGCTTCCCCTCCTGGCTTTGCCTCTGCTTTGGCTCAGCTTTGACCAGGGGACGTAGCGGAGCTTTCCGCAACTCCGGTGATATGGTTTCTGCGGTCTTGAGCTTTTCTGAATCCTTCTTTTATTCAGCTCCAGAGCTGGATTTGCACAGTGCTTAGATTTCATTTGCCAAATTGGGATATCGCACTATAATTTAAATTGAATAGACAGAATTAGGAGAAACAAAATGGAAAACAATGGAATGCCCTTATTGGGGGATAAATTCCCTAAACTTGAGGTAGTTACAACTCGTGGAAAGAAAGTTTTACCAGACGATATGGCTGGGAAATGGTTCGTACTTTTTAGTCATCCAGCAGATTTTACCCCGGTTTGTACTACAGAATTTGTTGCATTTCAGAAGCTCTATGGTGAGTTCAAGTCCATCAATTGCGAACTCATTGGCATGAGTGTGGATCAGGTATTCTCTCACATCAAGTGGGAAGAATGGATCAAAGAAAACATCGGCGTGGAGATCGAATTTCCCATCATCGCCGATACCGGAGCTGTAGCTGGCCGGCTTGGCCTGGTGCATCCCGGAAAAGGAACAAATACCGTGCGTGCAGTCTTTATCGTTGACGATAAAGGCATGATTCGCATCATTCTTTATTATCCGCAAGAGCTGGGACGTAATATGCAAGAAATCCTGCGTGCCGTGAAGGGAATGCAATATAGCGATAAAAACGCTTGTGCAATGCCAGCAGATTGGCCGAATAACGTTATCATCCAGGATCACGTTA
>JALNYD010000310.1 GCA_023230025.1 Candidatus Cloacimonadota bacterium
GTTGAACTACCAATGCTTTACTGCCGGAAATGCTCCTTGCATCAGCGGCATGAAAAAGCGATGCAAGCTCTTTCGGTTGTGGGAATTGCAGATAGGGCAAAGCACTTTCCCAATCAGCTATCTGGCGGTCAGCAACAACGCGTGGCGATTGCCAGGGCGATTGTGAATGACCCCGTCTTTATCCTGGCAGATGAACCCACCGGGAATCTGGATACCAGAACCAGCATTGAGGTGATGGCTGTGTTTCAAAACCTGCATGCCCAAGGGAAGACAGTGATCCTGGTTACTCACGAAAGTGATATTGCAAATTATGCGACAAGGCACATTACCTTCCGGGATGGTTTGATTATCTCGGATAAGCCAAATCCCAAGCCTCGTAACGCTACAGAAGATTTGCAGACTCTGCCAATACTGGATGAGGAGGATTAGAGGATGTCAGTATTAGGAATCATCCGCATTGCCTTCAAATCCCTCGCTCGCAATAAAACCCGTACCTTTTTGACGATGCTTGGCATCATCATCGGAGTAGCAGCAGTGATTACCATGCTGGCAATCGGTCAGGGGGCAAAACAGATCGTGGAGGATCAGGTGAACTCCATGGGTACAAACGTGATCATGGTCTTCTCCAATTTCAGTCAATCCACAGTCCGTCAGGCTGCCGGGGGTGGGAACTTGCTGGAAATTGAAGATGTGGAGGCCATCCGTAATCAATTGGATGGGGTGCTGTATGCTTCACCGGTTTACAACACCTGGGGACAACTGAAGTTCGAAGGTAACAACTGGCGAACTGGTATCATGGGAGTAGATGCTGATTTCTTCTTTATCCGCGATATGCAGGTATCAAATGGAGAATTGTTCTACCCATCTGATGTGGAAAATGGTGCAAAGGTGTGTGTGATTGGCAAGACTGTGGCAGATAATCTCTTTGGAGATGCCGATCCGGTTGGCAAAATCATCCGTATCCGCAACATACCCTTTACAATCAAAGGCGTTTTGGAAGCCAAAGGTCAAAGTGTTATGGGCTCTGATCAGGATGACACTGTGATTGCTCCCTACTCAACGGTTCTCACCAGATTGTTGGGACACCGGTGGAGAAACATGACCATCATGGTATCAGCTACCTCCCGGGATATCATTCATATCGTACAACAGGATATCATGGACTTGCTGCAAACCCGTCATCGCGGGACTACCAGTGAGGAATTCGTTGTAACATCTCAAACTGATCTGGCTCAAACTGCCAACGATGTATCCAATACTATGACCATTCTTCTGGCTTCCATCGCTGGCATATCACTGCTGGTAGGGGGTATTGGAATAATGAACATTATGCTGGTATCGGTAACTGAACGGATCAAAGAGATTGGTATTCGCATGGCAGTGGGAGCAGGGAAACGTGATGTATTGTTGCAGTTCATAATCGAAGCTGTCGCAATCAGTATTATGGGCGGAATCCTGGGTATCATTCTGGGATTTGGAGCGGCCAAAATTGTGGGCAACGCCATGAAATGGAGTATTGCCGTTACACCCTGGTCAGTAGTATTATCGGTCGGATTCTCGATGGCAATCGGTATCTTCTTTGGCTGGTATCCTGCCAGAAAGGCTGCCAATCTGAATCTCATTGATGCTCTGCGTTATGAGTAAACATATAACCATAAACTATATGTAGCAAGGAACTCAGCTTGTGTGGGCAGCTTTTGCTGTAATCAGGGAAAGCCCCATCCAGGATAGATTATCTCAAATCAAGCCGGCCGGAGAATCTTCCGGCCGCTTGTGATTTTTGAGGAAGACGCAGCACAAATCAACGGTGCAGGCACTTTTTTGTGGACAAAGAACCAATCATGAAAATCCTGACATTTCAAGCTTTAAACGATTAACCAGGAGCTTTACAAGGATTTTATTATGAAAAGCGATGCGGACAATCCGCTTTCAAAGATACGAAACATTGGCATTATGGCTCACATTGATGCCGGCAAGACTACTACTACCGAGAGAATCCTGTATTACACGGGTTTTCTGCACAAAATGGGTGAGGTTCATGATGGCAATGCCTTTACAGATTGGATGGAGCAGGAGCGCGAACGCGGAATCACGATCACATCTGCCACAGTGACCTGTCCCTGGCATGATCATCAGATCAATATCATCGACACTCCCGGACATGTTGATTTTACCGCCGAGGTTGAACGATCCTTACGTGTGCTGGATGGTGCAATCGGAGTGTTTTGTGCTGTTGGAGGTGTGGAACCGCAATCCGAAACTGTGTGGCATCAGGCGGATCGATATAAAGTGCCTCGCATGGCTTATGTGAATAAGATGGATAGAATCGGAGCAGATTATGAGCGGGTGATTCAGATGATTCATGACCGGCTTACCTCCAAAGCTGTAGCCATCAATATTCCGATTGGTAGAGAAGATAGTTTTGAGGGAGTAATCGATCTAGTGGGCATGGAAGCCTGGTATTTTGATCCTCTTACGCAGGGCTCAGAGACCAGTCATAGGCAGATTCCTCCCAAGCTTCTGGAAGAGGCAAAACATGCCAGGGAACATTTGCTGGAAAGCCTCTCCGAATATGATGATGAATTGATGATGCTATATCTGGAAGGGGAGGAAGTGCCTGAGGAACTCATGCGTCGAGCGATCCGCAAAGGCACCATAGATCATGGCTTCATTCCGGTCTTGTGTGGTTCTTCACTCAAAAACAAAGGATTGCAATTGCTCCTTAATGCAGTTGTGGAATATCTGCCATCTCCGTTGGATATTGGAGATACTCATGCTTTCGATATACAGACTCATGACCCCGTAGCCCTTGCCCCTGATCCCGATGCCCCTCTGGTTGCTCTTGCCTTCAAGGTTCAGATCGATAAATATGTGGGACGCCTGGTCTATATCAGGGTCTATTCCGGTACTCTGAAGAAGGGTGGAAGCTTTTTGAACATGAACAATGGCAAGCGGGAACGAGTATCACGAATCTTGCAAATGATGTCTAACAAAAAGAACGATCTGGATCAGCTTCATGCCGGCGACATCGGCGCTATTGTAGGTCCCAAGAATCTGGTTACTGGAGATACAATAACCGATGGCAGAATGGATGTTGCCCTTTCAAAAATGCACTTCCCAGATTCGGTGATTTCCATCGCTATTGAACCAAAAACCAAAGCAGATCAGGAAAATCTTGGCAACGCTCTTTGCCGGATGGAAGAGGAAGATCCCACCTTCAAAGTTCATGTTGATAAAGACACCGGGCAAACCTTGATTTCAGGGATGGGAGAATTGCATCTGGATATCATCGTGGATAGAATCAAAAGAGAGTTTGGAGTTTCGGCAAACGTGGGTAATCCTCAGGTGTCCTATAAAGAAACGATTACCAGTTCTACTGATATTCACGAAGTCTTCATGCGCGAGATGAATGGCAAAGGGAA
>JALNYD010000311.1 GCA_023230025.1 Candidatus Cloacimonadota bacterium
AGGGAGAGTTTACTCCATTGATCGAGGACTATGGAAACTACTATCTGGCAAAAGTGATCCGCCGTCAATCCCGGAGCCAGGAAGAATGGGTAGCAGAGCGGCAGAATGTGATCAATAAAGCTCTGCAGGAAGCTCAAACTGCGCATCTTGATCAATGGTATCTGGCCGAGAAGGCAAAGCTGGAGATTGTATATCCGGAGGGGGTTAATCCATAAGGGAGCGTATTACTCAGCATTCTGGGATAAACTTTATTCCAGACTTGAAGGTGGGCCAGAATACGGAACAGGCTGCAAGCATAGTGGGTGTAAAAGCCGAAAAAAAGACTTTACTAAAAAGCGCATTTCTCAGAGATGGTAGATTACTGTAAAAGTGGAGGAAATATGCTTAAGCTTTTCAAGCATAATGTGCTCATTATAATGCTGGTTATGCTCATCGGTTGCCTTTGGGCGGAAGGTGAGACGATATATGAAATCCGGGTGGAAGGAACCCAAAACATTGCACCGGAACTGGTGATTTCGGCAATGAGTGTGCGGGTTGGCGATGCTTTGAATAGTGAATATGTGTCGCGATCCATCAAGAATCTTTATCGGATGGGTGTGTTTTCCGATATTCAGATAGAAACGGAGCCCTATCGCACCGGAATCAATCTGGTGGTCAAGGTCATTGAGAATCCTGCGGTGAGTTCTGTAAGCTATCAGGGTTTCAAGGTTGTCAAGAAAGAACAGGTGGAAGAGATCAGCGGGCTGCGGATAGGATCATATTGGAGCGGCAGCGTGAAGCACGATCTTCAGCGAAAATTGAAAGCAGAATACTCCAAAAAAGGCTTTGGCAATGCCGAGATCGAGATCATGGAGCAAATGCAGCCCGAAAACCGGGTGTCCATCACTTTACGGGTTAACGAAGGGAAAAGAATTGCCATCAAGGAGATCACCTTTCTGGGCAATGAGAGTTTTGAGGATAAGCAACTCATCCGCAGGATGAAAACCAAGCCTGCCAGCTTCCTGCGTTCCGGGCGTTTTGAAGAAGAGAAGTTCGAGGCCGACCTCCTGGCCCTGGTCAGTTACTACAAGAAAAATGGCTTTATTGATGTGGTGATTGGCCCGCACGAGATGCAGCAACTCACTGATCGCCATTATGAACTTGTGATTCAAATTACCGAGGGCACCAAGTATATCTTTGGTGAAGTCAATATCAGTGGCAACGATCACTTCAGCACCGAAACGATCCAAGAAAACTTCACCATGAAGAGCGGGGATACCTTTGATCAGGAGAAGTTTGACACACAGATGGCAAAGGTGTACTCCATGTACTTTGACGAGGGCTTCATCTATACCAATATCGAGAATGAGTTCAACAAGGTTGGGGATCTGTTGAATGTAAACCTGGTGATCAATGAAAACACCCGAGCCAAGATCCGCCAGATCCATTTTACCGGGAATCGTAGAACCAAAGAGAAGGTCTTGCGCCGGCAACTGGAGATAGCTCCCGGCGATTACTACCGGCAATCTCAGGTGATTCGCAGCCAGCAAAACATCTACAATCTTGGCTTCTTTGAACCGGATATCAAGCTGGACTACCGCCGCATCAACAACAACGGTGATATTGACCTTTCCCTGGATGTGATCGACAAATCCAGCGGCGTGGCAAACGGCGGGGTGGGCTATAACTCTGTGGATAAGTTTGTGGGACAACTTTCCATCTCGCAGAACAATCTCTTTGGGAACAACTGGAGTAGTGGGCTCACCTGGGAGTTTGGTGGCAGCACTCAGAACTTTGAGTTCAGTTTCACCAATCCCAATCTCTATGACAGCGATATGCTTCTTGGCACGAACATATATTACACAAAGAAGAGCTGGAGCTCGTTCTATTACGAAATCTATACCCGAGGTGCCAGTGTGCGGGTTGGACAATCTCTACCCTGGGTTGATCGCAGCCGGGCATCAATCGGATATTCCTTCTATAGCAAGAAATATAACATCACCAATGAAAGCTCAATACTGGCAGATAGCACCGCTAATGCCACTCTGATCGAGCTGGATAAATTGGGCTGGCGTTATACATCAGCCGGAAACATCACTTTGAGCCGGGATACCAGGGACAACATCTTTTTCCCCACCAAGGGATCGCAGATTACACTGTTTTCGGAGCTTGCAGGCGGCCCCTTCTTGGGAGATTTTGACTATTTCAAGCAAATAGCCCAGGTAAACTGGTACAGTGAGATTTGGCAGAAGCTCATTCTGCGCAGCAAATGGAGATTTTCCTATATCACACCCTATGATGATTCAGAGGATGCTCCGCCAGATGAGAAGTTCTATCTTGGTGGCACAGGTGCCGATGGCATCAGGGGTTATCCCGACCGTTCGATCGGGCCAGCCGGAGGAGGATCCCGGGCGATCATCTTCTCGGGAGAAATTGGATACCCAATCGCTGGAGATCAGATCATTGGTCTGGCCTTCTTTGATGCAGGAGATAGTTATAATCATTTGCGGGAGTTCAATTTCCTGAAGCTGAAGAAAGGCTTGGGAGCAGGCATCAGGATTCGCAGTCCCTTTGGTTTGATTGGCTTTGATTATGCCTACGGGGTGGAAGACCGAAGCTGGGAACCACACCTGCAGTTTGGAACCACCTTCTGATATGGCATACAAGCATCTTTTTGGACCAATTGCTTCCCGCCGATTGGGGATTTCCCTGGGCGTGGATCTGGTCCCTTATAAGTATTGTCCCCTGAATTGTGTTTATTGTGAGGTTCAAAGCACTACTCACTTGCAAACCACACGAGAGGAGTTCTTTCCCACGCAAGAGATCATTGCAGAACTGGATGATTTTATGAAATCCCGTCCAATGCTGGACTACATAACCTTTTCCGGGGCAGGAGAACCAACCTTGAACAGTGGCATCTCCACAATTATTCAGCATATCAAGCGGAACTATCCAGGCTATAAGCTCGCTCTGCTCACCAATGGTGTTTTGCTAAATGACAGTGAGGTCTTGGAGGAGATAATCCCCTGTGATCTGATCCTCCCTTCACTTGATTCAGCTACGGATAGGGGATACAAACTGATCAATCGTCCCAAGCCCGGCTTGAAAGTGGAAGAACTGATCAATGGCCTGGTAAAACTCAGAGAGCGCTACAGTGGCCAGATCTGGCTGGAAGTGTTCATTATTCCCGGTATCAATGATACAAACGTGGAACTGGCAGCCCTGAAGGATGCTTTGCTAAGAATCAAGCCTGATGTTGTGCAGCTTAATTCGCTGGATCGTCCTGGTGCAGAAGACTGGGTTGAGGCCGCTACTGGTGCTGAGCTGCGGCGCGTAAAGAGCTACCTGAATCAGGAAACGGGACTGTTTGTCGAGATCATCGCCAGGATGAAGTATGATTCTGGCATATCAGGCTTGGATAAAGACCTGCTAAGTCAGATC
>JALNYD010000312.1 GCA_023230025.1 Candidatus Cloacimonadota bacterium
CCTTCTGCGTTGTGAGATATACTCATGAAATCCAGGGTACCGTCTTTATTAAAGTCCGCCCATAAGCCCCCATTGGATGCCAGCGATGCTACAGCTCCGCTATCGCTGACAGTATGCATCATCCAATCGCCTTCATTCTTGAAGATGTGTTTCCCATTCAGTAAGATGTCCAACAAGCCGTCATTGTCATAATCTGCCAGAGCAACGCGTGTGTAGGTTAATGGGACATGCTCAGAGGGGTCTTGGCGGGTATAGGCCATAAAAGGTGAAATCTGGCTTTCAAACATGATGCCATCATACTCAAATATCTCCCGTAGATATTCTTCCGGGCTTTGCTGAATCTTCATATTTGCCAGTAAACGGGCAATCATATCATAAGCATCATGATCATAACGATTGCGGGGAGAGCCATAGATCAGACATTGACCGAAATCTTTGATGGCTTGTTGCTTATGCTTGTCAGTGTTGAACAAGGCATTGACCTTGCCTTTCCAATAGTGATATTCGGCCAGTTCGCCCTTGTCGTTGCTATCGAAGTGGATCTGACTCATTACATCAAAAAAGCCTTCCATCTCTTTGTCTGGTTTGGTAATTAGACCGATGAGATCAGGTTCATCGCCATAAAGGCTGCCAAAGGGAATATCTTTACCCTCGTATCCTGACACCTTGTAATAGTAGATGGACTTGAGCAATTGTAGATTAATCCGTGAATGCCAATAATCCTTGTCATACACATCATAGAGCACCACTGCTTCATTGGCTTGTGAAGCAGCAAAGAGGGCTTTTTGAGCACGATACACGAGGTTTTGGTTCAAGATTGGAGAACTTTCTTCCTCACATTGATCTCTGCGGGCTGTGGGGCTCATCCAAAAGAGGGCTGCAATATAGGCATGAGCTGCAGACCGATTCTGATTGGCATAGATCACGCTCTGCATTTCTTCATAATCCTTCAAGCTTGCCAGGTGATTCAGGTGCATGTAAAAAGCTGCCTGATGCCATTTGGATTGGGGAAAACTGGCATAAAACTCTTCCGCCAGTTCGATAGCCTCATAGTTGCTGGAGAGGGTGGAGATTTCATCCAGTAGGGATTTGGCATTGGCTTCGATGATATCATTGTAATGCTCCAGGGCTTGCATCTCTTGAACTAACAGAGAATCCTGAGCTCCGGAAGCGTAGAAAGCAAAGACCAAGGAATCTGCAGGATTGCTGAACGAAGCGGCAAGGATCTGCGTCTTGAGAGCGATATCAAGAGAATCTTTTTCTATAGCGGTTTGCAGGATCAGCCATTGCAAAGCGTCTTCAATGCTGCCAAAATCCCTGGCAATATTGTAATGCAGATCAAAGGCAAGTTCCAGATCGTCAGTGCGCTGGGCATAATCCAGCAGGAGCCTTCTATCCACCAAATCCTGGGAATCCTTAAGTGTTTGGAAATCATCCCAGTACTTTTGTATCAACTGATGTTGTTCCCGTTCGATCAGAAACCGGAAGTCATCCACAGTAACCGAAGTTGAAAACAAACTGTAAGCCATGAACAACATGACAAAGGCAATCATCGTTTTTTTCATTTGTTTTGCTCCTGGGCAATAATCAGATCATGGATTTCGGTGGAGGTGAAATCATATATCTTGCTGCAATAATGGCATTGGGGACTGATCCCGGCAGTCATTTCCATTAACTCATCTTTGCCCAGAAGCATCAAGGCCTGGGCGAAACGCTCTTTGCTGCAATTGCAGTGATATCTAAGCTTATGTTGATGGGTGAACTTCCACTCCACATCCTTTAGAACAAATCTATTCAAAATATCCGGCATGCCCATTCCCATATCCAAAAGATCCGAAACATTGGGGGTATTAAGCAGGTTTTGATTGATCATATCTGCGATGGCAGGATCGGCGAAAGGCATCTGCTGAATGATGAAACCCCCAGCAGAGCGGATGTTGGCATGTTGATCGATCAGAACGCCAAGATTAACCGCTGATGGCACTTGCTCACTATGGAGATAATATTGAGCCAAATCCTCGGCTATTTCGCCGCTGATCAGCTCGATAGTCCCCTGATAAGGAGATTTCAAACCGCTTTGTTTCATGATCGTGAGCAAGCCTTTGCCCAGGTTCTTTCCCACTTGCAGGTTTTCTGTTGCAGGTTCCAGCCATAGCTGTGGTTCGAAGGCATAAGCCCTGATGTTCCCAGCCTTATCTGCCAAAGCAATGCCACCCTTCAAGGGGCCATCTCCTTCAACGCGGATACTGAGCTCGGATTTCGGTGCTTTGAGCTCGCCACTCATCAGGATTGCGGCTACAATCAACCTGCCTAGAAATATGGAAGGAAGCGGGCTGAGATCGTGTAAATCTCGGGCTTGTTGGACAGATTGGGCACACTCAGTGGCAAACAGGCGGAATTGATCCTGGTATATTGTTCCTCTATATAGTATGTCATTCTTCATCATGAATCCAATCCGTAAAGATAATGGTGTTAGGATAGTAGTTCTGCAGGATATCAGAATAGGTACTACCTGCCCGGGCTTTGCGCAGAGTGCCCATCTGGCATAAGCCAACCCCATGCCCAGAACCTCTGCCGGCAAGGTCTATGGAACTGGATAGCATGATTTTGTCCTGTAGCCTGGCCCCAAGAATGGAAAAGAAGGATGAAGGTAGATTGCCAAATGCCTGTCTGATCTTGAATTCGCCATCGAGAATGAGCTCATTATCACCGATCAGCTTCAGTTTAAGGATTCTGCCAGAGTTCCCCCGAGCCAGGATTTGCACACTGTGCAGGTTTTTAACTCCTGTGTTTTGGGATAAGGTTGCAAGGCTGATGTTACGCCTCCAGGAAATCGAAGCCTTCTCCCAGGAGCTCATATCGCTGGTATCCAGCTTGTGATTTATCCAGCTTGTGGCTTCTTTCTCTGTACTGAGATCATAATTCTCTGCATCTGAATAGCATGTGGCTCCACTCAGGTGTGCCAGGGGAGCGCCATTCCAGATGTTCACGGAGGAATCGGTTTTACCTCCACAACTGCTATGATAAGTAGCATCAGCCACCCGGCCATCCAGGGTCAATATCTCTGCAGCTGTCTGCATCACAGCTTCTTCGATGTTTTCGTTACGCAGATGTCTGCCCTTATACACCTGACAATGAGTGCTGCTACAAAGATCATAGCCCTGATCACGATGACGATTGTTTAAAAGCAAGCTCACAGCATGAGTACGGGCAGCTACTGCTTGCGCTTTTAAAGCTTCCAGGGGGCTGCTGGGGCCAATCTCATTGGGCAATACTCCGGCAATATACTCCTCAAGGGCTACAATCTGGTTCAGATTCAGCTTTCCCTGTGCAATCTCCAACACAAACGCATCAGCATAAGGTAATTC
>JALNYD010000313.1 GCA_023230025.1 Candidatus Cloacimonadota bacterium
CATGTTTCTGACCCTGGATAAAAGAATGTCCCGCAAGATCAAAGAGATTCTGCTGGCCTTTAGAATTGAACGGGAGTTTTCCAAAGAGGAAATTCTGGAAATCTACTTTAACAAAATCTTTTGGGGAGGGCAGATCCACGGTGTGGAAACCGCTGCTTTGTATTATTTTGGCAAGCACGCCAAAGACCTGGGGCTTGCAGAATCAGCCACCTTGGTGGGAATGATCCAACGACCTAACTACTTTAATCCCATCAAATATCCTGAACGAGCATTAGCAAGACGAAATCTGATCCTGGAACGGATGAAAAAGGCAGATATGATTTCCGAAGAGGATTTTGATCTGGCAGTGGTCTCTCCCCTGCGCCAGGTAGGAAGCTCCTATCGTCAATATGCCTCCGACTATTTTATTGAACACATCCGCCTGTATCTGGAGCGTAAATATGGCACAGAACGCCTGTTTGAAGGGGGACTCAGGATATATACTACTCTGGATCAGGATCTTGCCGTATATGCTGATTCCGTGCTGAACGGATACCTTAGCGATATCGAAGCCAGACACAACTATCGCAATAAGTACTCGACGGTGAGCCCCAATGCTTTTGATATCAATACCCAGTATCTGCAGGGTGGTCTGGTATTGATGGAGAACAAAACCGGGTATGTTCGCGCCTTGATTGGTGGCAGAAACTTTACTCACAGCAAGTTCAACCGGATGACTCAGGCCAGGCGTCAACCTGGAAGCTCCATAAAACCAGTCTATTATACCGCTGCAATAGAAAAGGGATATACTCCTGCAACGGTGATCAACGATGCTCCGATCAGTCTTAGAGGAGGAGATGGCAAGATCTGGACTCCTCAAAATTATAGCAAGAAGTATTATGGCTTTAGCCGGATGCGCACGGCTTTGACTCACTCCTACAATGTCTGGGCAGTCAAAACGGCGATTGACTTGGGTCTGGATACTCTGAGCGATGCTTTCCAGCGCTTTGGGATCAAACGCGATGTTACGGACTACTCCGCTGCATTGGGATCATATGAGGTTACTCCCATCACTCTTATCTCAGGTTACACTACTTTCCCCAATGGAGGATATCGGGTCAGGCCCATATTCATCACAAAAGTTGAAGATCTGAACGGGAAGGTGCTGGAACGCGGGATAACTACCAAAAGTCAGGTTACCAATGAAGATGCAGCCTTCCTGATGACATCAATGATGCAATCTGTGGCAACTTCAGGTACCGGAGCTTCAGCCAGGAACAACTACTATTGGCAGGTTGCGGGAAAAACAGGTACTTCCAGCGATCATCGCGATGCCTGGTTTATTGGATTCAACCCTCAGTTCACCTTGGGAATCTGGAATGGGTTTGACAGCAACGCCACGGTGTCATCCAGCGCAGTCTGTGCGCCGATCTGGGGAAGGATTATGACCCAGTGTATCAAACTGGACAACAAAGGCAAGCTGCCTGCGGCATCAGATCCACGATATTCGTTCACTGTTCCAGAAGGAATCGTGAGTCAAAAGATAAACCCCCGCTCAGGATTCCTGGCCAGCGGAAATGAAGGTTTGGATGAATACTTTATCAAGGATAACATTCCTCCCGCCATGGCGGATACTTTGCAGTTCAATTTCTATCCCACAAGATGGGGTTACAATGATGCGTTGGAATTAGAGTGATAGCAGATATCTTGTTCTGGATTCTCCTGGCGCTGATTCTTAGCGGAGCTGCAACCTATATCATCTTTGTAATCCGCTTCTATTTTGGCTGGAAGCGTTACAAAGCCCCAGTCAACTATCAGAAAAAGCGGGTCTCTGTAGTAGTTGTCGCACGTAATGAAGCGCCCAACCTGCATAGATTGATGAGCTGTCTGCTTTCTCAAGACTACCCCAAAGAACTATATGAAATCGTCTTTGCCGATGATGATTCCGAAGATGAAACTCAGTCGATAATTGCTCAATACATTGAGGCAGGGCACAATGTAAAATACATCAAGTCCCTGGGACGCAAGCAGGTCATCTCTCCCAAGAAGCTGGCTTTGAGCAAAGCTATTGAATCTACCGATGGAGAGATAATCCTGACTACGGATGCAGATTGCATCGTGCCTTTCACCTGGATTTCCAGCATGGTCTCCTGCTTTGCTGATGACGTCAGCATGGTGGCTGGATATTCAAGAACTCTGATCCCCCTTTGGAGCAGAGCCAGCATCCTGCAGAAATATGAACACCTGGATTTTGCACTAACTTATATGGTTTTGGGGGGAGGCTATACTCTGGGAAAAAGCTGGGCCTGCATTGGACAGAATCTTGCGTATCGTAAATCCGCCTTTGAGGATGTGGGGGGATTTTCCAAAATATCTCATCTGATCAGCGGAGATGATGTAAACCTGATGCAACTGATGCGTCGTAAGGGGCATAAGATTATCTTCAATTTCTCCAGCGCATCTTTCACACACACTCATCCTGTCCGAAGCTGGAAACAATTGATCAATCAGCGTAGCCGCTGGGCTTCAAACATGAAGTATCAGCTTAGCTTCAATCCGGAGTTCTTCTTCATTTTGTTTTCTATGGCCTGCCTGTATTGGGGTGGCTTGATTATGATGTTGCTCAATTTCAAACTGGGACTGGCCATATTCATGTATCGCATCATAATAGAGCTGAGCATGATTTCATATTCCCGAAAGCATTTCGGCATCAGCAACAGAATGCTGAACTTCTATCCCATCTGGATGATCATCCAAACGTTCTTTCTGGTATTTACAATGGTTCTGGGGCAGTTTGGGATCTTCGTATGGCATGGCAAACGTCCCCCAAAAGGAGTAAATAATGCACCTCGTAAGCTTTGAAGATAGATACCACAAATCCTTCTACCCCATTAGCGCTACCCGTTTTGTGGGTGACCTGCGTTGCGGAATCATGAAACTCCGCCAACGCCTGGAATATCTATTTGCCTCAGATGAGAGTAGCAGTGTGATCATCAATCCATGCCTGGTTGATCTATATCAGCACAGACATCCCGATTGGCAGATCAATGAATTGCCTAAAGGCGCAAAGCTCTATGTCAATACCCGGCTTCGAATCACAGATGAATCCATAATGGAAGTGAAGAAACTCAAACTCAATCAGGCCCTGATGAGCGGTCAACAGATCGCTGCCCTGTGTACTAAACAGCCTCTATCCTTTGGTTTTGAGCTCCCTTCCGGGATTGAAATCAGGGCAACTCAATTACCCTTGTATGAGCATCTGGCAGAATTGGTGCATGATAATGCCCGGATGATCACCTGGGATTTTGAGCATGTCTTCTATGAAGAGGATAACTACTATGATACAGAGCCTGGAGTGCAAGTCTTGAACCCTTATAATATTTGGCTG
>JALNYD010000314.1 GCA_023230025.1 Candidatus Cloacimonadota bacterium
AATTTAAGAATGTATAACTTATTTCCAAGCAGCAATGCAGTTATACAATTTACTGATATTACTGATGCTCTATGGGACAATGTCATTATTGAGGATATAGTTACTAATAGCAAGGGGTTGGTGCGCAATGATGGCAGTTTTACCGGAACAATCAGGAATTGTATATTCAGGAATGTTGTTTCAACGATGGTAGATCCTGAAATATCAGCATATCCCTTAATCATGCTGACATTAGGTCAGGAATTTAAGTTGGAAAACACGATATTTTCCAATTTGAGTATGCAGGATGATGACTCACAAGCCATTCAGTTTGGTGGCATGTACAACCCACCTATCCAACCACAATACACTATTCAGAATTGTTTGTTTTCGAATATCAACTGCATGGAGCGCGGTGTAATCTTGTGTGGTGAAGATTATCCTTTAGCTAACATCACTAACTGCACCTTTGCCGGGCAGAATGGCAACGGCGAGGCTCTTATGGTGAATGGGATCGTGAATATCTCGAACTGCATATTCTATAACAACAGATCCAAGGAGATCGCCATCAATCCCATGGATGGATCGGGGATTACTACAACACTAACCCTGAACAATAACCTGATTAGGAATGGGTTCAGCGACATCTGGCAAGCACCGGGGAATACCATCAATTACAATGACAACAATATTACTGGCAATCCTCTTTTTTATGGTGGAGACGATATCAATAACCCAAATTACTATAGTCTATCTGAGCATTCTCCCTGTATCAATACAGGTACAGTGGATACCACTGGGTTGAACCTTTTACCTTATGATCTAGCCGGTAATTGGCGGATCTGGGGAGATAGAATTGATATGGGTTGTTTTGAATATGGTTCCGATCCTTATGTAGGTATCGATGATCCGACAATTCCTGCTCTGCAAAATGGTCAATTGAGTGCATACCCCAATCCATTTACAACATTCACAAACCTAAAGGTGATTTTACCCTCAAATCAGGACAACTCACTGCCGATAGTAACAACCGCAAGCATCGATATCTATAATATCAAGGGACAGAAAGTTAAGAACATTTCTCTTGATCCCTGTAAGGTGAATGAGCAGTTTAGGTATTGGGATGGTAGAGATGCCAATGACAGGCAGTGTTCAAGTGGTATTTACTTTCTCAACATGTCGGTTAATGGTAAACGAATCTTGAGTAAAAAGGTTACCCTTTTCAGATGACCTATATGAGGTAACTACATACCATATAGAGAGTATCTGCCAACATCTCTTTGGTACATCCCTTATCTATGGCTATTCAGATAGTATCAGCATAGTTCTGACGCACATCGGCTTTGAAGAGGTTCACATCCAGAACAACCGTTGCTTCTGGATGGTCAATTAGAGCTGTAGATGTTCGATGCCCCAGACTCCGATGCTGGTATTGATGAGTGTCTTCACTCTTTCTTTTTCACTTGACTTGATCAGAGCAGCGAAAATACTAGTCCAATAACGCCTGATAGTAAGGAATGACAATGGAAAAGCTCGCCGAAGAGAAAAACTCGAACTTTATTCGCAACATCATAGATAATGATCTGGAAAGTGGAAAACATAAGTATATCGTCACCCGCTTCCCCCCCGAACCCAATGGTTATTTGCACATTGGTCATGCCAAATCCATCTGCTTAAACTTTGGCATCGCCAGGGATTATCAGGGCAAATGTCACCTACGTTTTGATGATACCAACCCCGTAAAGGAAGACCTGGAATATGTAGATAGCATCATGGAAGACGTCCGCTGGCTGGGCTGGGAATGGAATGACAAACTCTTTTTTGCCTCCGACTATTTTGACAAGCTTTATGAATATGCCGAGATTCTGATCCAGGAAGGGAAAGCCTTTGTGTGTGAGCTAAGCATGGATGAATTGCGTGAATACCGCGGAACTCTGACTGTGCCAGGCAAAAACAGCCCATATCGGAACCGCAGTGTGGAGGAGAATCTTGATCTCTTTCGTCGCATGCGGGATGGAGAATTCCCCGATGGCAGCAAGTCCTTGCGTGCCAAAATCGACATGGCAAGTCCCAATCTGAATATGCGGGATCCAGTGATCTACCGCATCAAAAAGACGGAGCATCATCGCACTGGAGATAGCTGGCAGATATATCCCATGTATGATTACACGCACTGCGTATCTGACGCATTGGAAGGCATTACGCACAGTATCTGCACCCTGGAGTTTGAAGATCACCGTCCGCTGTATGATTGGTTTCTGGATCAGCTCCCTGTCCCCTGCCATCCCCGCCAAATCGAGTTTGCCCGCCTGAATCTCAGTTACACTGTAATGAGCAAACGCCTCTTGCTGGCACTGGTCAAAGAAGGCTATGTAAAAGGCTGGGATGATCCCCGCATGCCCACCATTGCCGGAATGAGAAGACGGGGGTTTACTCCAGAAGCCATCCGCGATTTTGCGGATCGGATCGGGGTAGCCAAAGCCAATTCCATGGTAGATTTTGAGCTGCTGAACTTCTGCGTACGGGAAGATCTGAACAAAAAAGCTCTGCGCCGAATGGCAGTACTTAATCCGCTCAAACTCACGATCAGCAACTATCCCGAAGGCAGTGAAGAGCTTACTGCAGAGAACAATCCAGAAGATAGCGAAGCAGGAAACCGCAGTATCACCTTTAGCCGAGAGCTTTATATTGAACGGGAAGATTTCAGCGAAAATCCGCCCAAGGGCTGGTTCCGTCTAGCACCAGGCAAAGAAGTACGCCTCAAGCATGCCTATTACGTCACCTGCACCGATGTGGTCAAGGATGATAGCGGCATGATTACTGAGCTTATCTGCACTTATGATCCCAAGAGCCGGGGAGGCTGGAGCGATGATGGCCGTAAGGTAAAGGGGACTTTGCACTGGGTTTCCGCTGCTCATGCGATTGCCCTGGAAGTCCGGCTCTATGATCATCTCTTTAGCATTCCGGATCTTAATGACATGGAAGAGGGCAAAAGCTATCTGGATTATCTGAATCCTGATAGCGAGATTATCAATACTATGGCCTTGGGAGAAAGCTCTCTGCAGGAAGCCCAAATCGGCGAGAGCTTCCAGTTCCTGCGCTTGGGCTATTTCAATGCTGATTATGATTTTACAGCAGATAAACCAGTATTTAACCGCATCAGCACCCTTCGGGATAGCTGGGCGAGACAGCAAAATAAGAGCAGTTCGGGTGCATAAGCAACCGAGAAGGAGGAACAATATGACATACAAAGTAGTACTAATCAAGATCGATCACCGTGCCAGCGAGGCTACCAGAGTTCAGGGAATCCTCACAGAATACGGCTGCAACATCAAAGTGCGCCTGGGTCTGCATGAAGTTTCCAAGGAATTCTGCGCCAATGATGGC
>JALNYD010000315.1 GCA_023230025.1 Candidatus Cloacimonadota bacterium
TGGCAGTAGCGACGGAAGTATTGATGTGACAATCTCCGGCTCTGCAACACCATCATTCAGCTGGGCAGGACCTAATGGTTTCACAGCCTCTACAGAGGATATTTCCGGATTGGAAGCGGGAACATATGTTTTAACAGTTTCATGGGGAAGCGGATGCTCAACAATCCAGAGTATTACCTTGAACGACCCCGATGTTATTTCTATCTCTGATATTAGTGTTACAGATGTACAGTGTACCGGACCCAATACAGGCGCAATCAGCATTACCGCTGCAGGTGGTACAGGATCTTTATCCTATTCTATTGATAATGGCACTTCCTATCAGTCCGCATCAACCTTTACAGGATTGGCAGCAGGTTCATATACTGTTATTGTTAAAGATGATAACGCATGTGCAACAACTCCTCAGAGTGTCTTTGTTAAACCAACAATCTCGATAGGAGATGTCACAGTGAACGAAACTGATGGGTCTGCAACACTACAGGTTACGATTTCCGGATCAGTCGACCAGAATGTTGATTTCTCCTGGTCCACCTCTGATGGCAGTGCACTTGCTGCAAGCGATTATAGTGCTGTTTCAACAGGTACAGGATCTGTAAACGCAGGTAACACAACAACGACAATATCTGTTGATATAACAGATGATGCGATAAATGAGCCTCAGGAAAGTTTTAATGTAACGATTTCAGGATTAACCAACGCCACAGTTTGTGATAATACAGGTATTGTTACTATTGTTGATGATGACGATGTTGAAATGTCCATTTCTGATGTTTCCCTGTCTGAGGGTAATTCCGGAGTAACAACTTTTTCATTTACTGTGACATTAAATAGTCAGAGTGCGCAAACAGTTTCCGCTAATTATTCAACAGCTGATAATACAGCAACAGCAGGAACGGATTATACTGCTGCTACAGGAATAGTATCTTTCGCACCCGGTCAGACAACCCGGACGATTGATATTGATGTATCCGGGGAGCTGGTTTACGAATTGGATGAGACATTTTATGTCAATCTTTCATCTCCGACAAATGCAACCATAGCCGATGCCCAGGGTTTGGGAACGATAGAGAATGATGATAATCAGCCCGAGGTAACACTATCCTCAGACGCAACCACGATAGCAGAGGACGGCGGCGTAGCAACAATCACCGCCACATTAAGTAATCCGAGTGCTTCGGATGTGACAATAGTACTGGATTTAGGTGGTTCAGCGGGTAGTGGAGATTACAGTACAACCTCTGAGACTATAGTAATTCCAGCTGGAGATACTCAAGGCACATTTGTAATAACAGGGGATGATGATAATATCGTTGAAGCCGATGAAACAGTAGTAGTAAGTATTGATAGTGTTACCAATGGAACGATTAGTGGCGGCAGTCAGGAAGAGACAGTAACAATAATTGATGATGATAGTGGGGTGGTAAGTATTACTGCCAATGATTCAAATGCCAGTGAAACGGGCCCTGATAA
Source organism: Candidatus Cloacimonadota bacterium (assembly GCA_023230025.1). GTDB lineage: Bacteria > Cloacimonadota > Cloacimonadia > Cloacimonadales > Cloacimonadaceae > UBA5456. The sequence goes on from JALNYD010000315.1 coordinate 1,474, forward strand.
TGGTCAGTTTACGGTTTATCTGAATAATCCTTCAAGTACGGCAACAGTGATATCCTATACAATAGGGGGTACAGCGGAAACTGATGGCAGTGACTATACCGCGTTAACAGGAAGTGTAGAGATACCTGCTGGATCAACAAGCGCAACAATAGATGTATCAGTAATCGATGATAGCATCGATGAACTTGATGAGACGGTAGTTATTACCCTTGGCAGCATTACCAGTGGTGATGACGATATTACGATAGATGGCTCCAATAACGAATCGACCGTTACCATTACGGATAATGATACTAGTGAGCTATCCATTAATGATGTAAGTGTGGATGAGTCTGCAGGTACAGCGACCTTTACCCTTACAACAACATTGGAGAACAGTCAGGATATAACAGTTTCCTGGATAACACAGGATGACAGTGCAATATCAGGTGATGATTATACTGCTGCAAGTAGCACGGCGAGCATAACAGCCGGGCAGACATCAACAACGATAGCTGTAAGTATTCTTGAAGATGTATTGGATGAGATTGATGAGACCTTTAATGTGAATTTAAGTTCACCTGCAAATGCAGTTATTACCGATGCTACCGGAGTAGGTACGATACTGGACAATGACGATGCCCCGACGATATCGTTAGCCTCGCCATCATTATCAATAGATGAAGATGCCGGCACTGTGACGGTGACCGTAAATTTATCGGCAGCATCTGGTCAGCCAGTTTATTTTGACTATGCAACATCCGATGGTGATGCTGTTTCCGGAAGCGACTATACTTCAACCAGCGGTACTGCGACGATACCCGCAGGAATAACGACCTATGATATTGTAATTCCGATAACGGATGATAATATTGATGAGATTAACGAGACATTCAATCTGGTATTGAGTAATCCACAGCACACAAGTATAAGTGGAGGCTCGACAGCAACAGTAACAATAATAGATAATGAACCGCCAACAGCGATATGCCAGGATGTAACAATAGAGTTGGATGGTAGTGGATCGGCAACAATCACGGCAAGTGATGTCGATTATGGTAGTTACGATGCATTGGATATAACTTATGCATTGGATATAACTAGTTTTGATTGTGATGATTTAGGTTCAAATACCGTAACAATGACTGTTACCGACTCTAATGGCAATAGTTCACAATGTCAGAGTACTGTTACAGTAGAGGATAATATTGATCCGGTAATCAGCGGATGCCCGACGGATATCACAATTCCAGTAAATACGACATCATGTAATGCTATCGCAACCTGGACAGTACCGACAGCTACAGATAATTGTTCAGTGTCAGGTTTTGTATCGACACACAATTCGGGTGATGCCTTTACTGTAGGTACGACAACAGTGACGTATACTGCTACAGATCCTGCAGGCAATGAAACAACCTGTAGCTTCGATGTTACCGTAACGGACGCAGTTCCAACGCTAAGCATAGATGATATAAGTGTAATAGAAGGCGATGCGGGTAATATCGCGATGGACTTTACGGTATCCTTATCCGTAGCTGCGTGTGCAACGGCAATATCAGTGGATTATACAATAAATGCAGTAAGTGCAACAGAGGCAACAGATTATACAGCAACAAGTTATAGTGGAACCTTAAACTTTGCTGCTGGCGAAAGCAGCAAGACCATAAGTGTCAATGCGATCGGCGATGATATCACTGAGCCGGATGAGACATTTACCATAGATTTGAGTGGTGCAGTGAATGCAACCATAGCAGATGGCCAGGGATTGGGAACGATACTCAATGATGATTCTTCAGTAATTAGTATCGTTGCGACAACGCAAGCCAGTGAGCCAGGAACCGATGGATTATTTACAGTGGAACTGACTAATCCGGTAAGTGTGGCAACGGAAGTTACTTTTAATGTAAC
>JALNYD010000316.1 GCA_023230025.1 Candidatus Cloacimonadota bacterium
CGCTGGCCACCAGATAGGGATCCTCGGGAGTACCCGATCCTCCGGCAAATTGCGCACAGAGAGGAATCATCAAGGTTAAAAAGGTTATGGAACAGACCAGGGCTTTGCTTGTCATAATCTAACCTTCCTTGTTCGGTAATACTGCTTGCGACAGATTTGGACGCTGCAAGATAAAATACCATTCCAGAATCATTGCATTGGTGTCAATATTTTTCTCAAGTCCGCTTAACTTGGGCAGGTCAAGGCTATTCATAATGCCTGGCTAAATCGCAAGCTTAGAGAGGCAGCTTCGCAGCACCAGGAGGTGCCTGGGACACGTTTGGATTTAACTTGTTACTCCTTAACTATCGTGAGGATGCCGTCACAATGTGGTCACAAAAGTAACGGCAAAGTGACCGCATCCTGATGGCGATCAAGGAGGATTGGGTATTGAATGTTTTGGCGCAGAAAGCCGAAAATCGAAAACCAGAAAAGCTCAAAACTTAATCCCCAGAATCCGTCCTTTAGTTCGATCTGCGTTCTGTTACAGATATCGCAACCAAACATCAAAATCCTTGACCAAAAGTGCAGCGCCAAAAAGCTGTCTGCAGGAAAATATCAACTAATTGGAGTGTAAATGCTTAAACTCGATTTAGACCAATCTCTGGTTCAGCGTTCCCGCAAGGCTGCCGAAAAGATAACTGGGGACTTTGACTGGCTTTTCAGCAGTTACAGTTCTGTGAGCATTGAGCGTACCGTGCTGCGCCTGCTGGGAATTGACGGTGCCACAGATGACGGCAAGCCCTATCCGAACCTGATCATTGAACAGCTTCAGGCAGCTCAGGCCCTGCGCAAGGGTGCGGCGTATTGGGTGGCAAATGCAATGCTGGCAAAGAATTGCAGCGCCCAACAAGTAGCGGATGCCGTGGCCAATGGAGAGCTGGAACTCACCATGCTTCCGCTGCAAGACCCCGATGCAATCTATAGTCTATTACTCAAGTCTTCTTCAGAGAAGCTCTCTCATATCAAGGCACAAAAAGCCAATCGGGCAGAGATGTTTGCCAAATATGGCCCCCGCCGCGTTCCCGCCATCTATGTGATTGTGGCTACCGGCAACATCTATGAAGATGTTACTCAGGCAAAGGCAGCAGCTCGGGAAGGGGCAGATATCATTGCCGTGATCCGCTCCACAGCCCAATCGCTGTTGGATTATGTGCCCTATGGTGCCACAACGGTTGGTTTTGGTGGCACTTATGCCACTCAGGAAAACTTCCGGATTATGCGCAAGGCTTTGGATGAGGTGAGTGCGGAACTGGGACGCTATATCAGCTTAACAAACTATGCCAGTGGTCTTTGCATGCCGGAAATTGCTGTAATGGGTGCAATTGAACGTCTGGATTTGATGCTCAACGACGCCATGTATGGCATCCTCTTCCGCGATATCAATCCCAAGCGTACTTTGCTGGATCAATATTTTGCCCGCATGATCAATGCCTATGCCGGGATTGAGATTCAAACCGGTGAGGACAACTATCTTACCACTTCTGATGCCATCGAAAAGGCATATACGGTAACAGCCTCCCAGCTTCTGAACGAGAGCTTTGCCCTGCGCAGCGGAGTGAAGCCGGAAAAGATGGGGCTGGGTCACGCTTACGAGATTGATCCGGAATTGGAAAACAGCTTCAGTTATGAACTTGCTCATGCCCTGCTGACCCGGGAATTATTCCCCGATGCTCCGGTTAAATATATGCCTCCCACAAAGTTCGCCAGCGGGAACATCTTCAAGACCCATCTGATGGATGCCATGTTCAATTTCATCGGCCAACTCACCGGTCAAGGTGTGCAGCTTTTGGGCATGATGACCGAAGCCATCCACACTCCCCACCTTGTAGATCGCTCTCTGGCCATCGAAAATGCGCAATATCTCTTCAGGGCAGTGAAGGATCTGGGTGCCAGTTTGCAGCTTGCTCCGGATAGCTTCGTCAATCAACGTGCCAATGCAGTGCTTCTAGAGGCCACTGATTTTCTGGAAAGAGTGGCGCAGGAAGGGCTTTTCAGCGCCATGGCAAAGGGTGAATTTGCCGAAATCAAACGCCCTGAAAATGGCGGCAAAGGACTGGATGGAGTGTTTGAGTGTGATCAGGATTATTTCAATCCCTTTATGCAAGAGATGAAGAAGGAGCTGGGACTATGACACAGATTGTAAAACCTTATGGCGACACCCTGAATGATGGAAAGATCCAGCTTTCCTTTGCCCTGCCCGTATCTGCAGATGCCAAAGGCAAGGAAGCAGCCCGGGTGCTGATCCTCTCCATGGGCTTTGATGAAGCCGAGATTACCTGTCTCCGGGATTTGGGAGAGGGATTCACTCATTTTGTAGCCTATGCTTCCACCAATGTGGGAGTGGATCTGGACAAGATCAAGGTGAAGGTCGTAGAAACTCCGGTGATGGATATGGAAGCCACCGAAAAGTATGTAGAAGAGCATATCGGACGAGAATTAACCGTGGTTGGTGCCTGCATCGAAAGTGACGCACATACCGTGGGCATTGATGCCATAATGAATATGAAGGGCTACAACCATCGTTTTGGTCTGGAACGTTATTCCTGTTTCAATGCCATCAACATGGGTGCGCAGGTGCCTTCAGAAGATCTCCTGGCCCGAGCCCGAGCCGAAAAGGCAGATGTGATCCTGGTCTCTCAGGTGGTCACCCAAAAGAATATCCACATTCAAAACCTGACCCGTCTCATCGAGCTTGCGGAAGCAGAAGGTCTGCGGGACAAGATGCTCTTCATTTGTGGCGGACCACGGATATCTCACGAATTGGCTATTGAATTGGGTTATGATGCCGGTTTTGGCACAGGCTCATATTCCACCGATGTGGCTTCCTATATTGCCATTACTCTGGCACAAAAGCAAGGTAACTAAGGTTTGCTGATCATTCTATTGGTTCTGATTGGCTTTGGCTTGTTGATTACCATCCACGAGCTGGGTCACTTCCTGGTGGCCCGGGCTTTTGGAGTGGGCATCGAGAAGTTCTCCATCGGCTTTGGCAAGCCAATTTGGGAGATTGAACGGGGGGGAACCAAATACCGGATAGCTGCCATTCCTTTGGGTGGTTATGTAAAGATGAGCGGTGAGAACCCCGATGAAGCTGAAGATTCGCAAACCAGTGATCCCGAGCGCAGTTTACAATCCAAAGTCTGGTGGAAAAAGGCTCTGATCGTATTTGCCGGACCCTTTGCCAACCTGCTTTTGGGTCTCTTACTCTTCATTATGGCCATGGCACTGCCCCAGAAGCTGGAGGATCTGTCCCCGGTGATTCATCAGGCGCAGGGTAAATGGGCAGAAGTCTTTGCCGCAGGAGACTCCTTGATCTCC